>JANOSS010000001.1:0-20546 GCA_031415995.1 Caulobacter sp.
ACCCGGATGACCGTGATGTGTGTTTTGCGTTTCGGCTCGACCTGTCCGCTTCGCAGAAGCTGTTCTTGCGTGAGGATTGGGCCAAGCGAGCGTCTTTCAGCTCTGATACCCAAGAGCCCCCGTACGGGCGCGCATCCCGTCAATCGGCTAACCGTCTCGACGCCGACGATGCGCGATAGGCGGGTTTACGATCCCTCGCCCTCTTCGACCCGCGTTCACCCGGCCGACAAGCCACTCAGCGTTTGGTCCGTCCTTCTGAGACAGCCCGCACACCTCGACCCACCTTCCAGGGCGTCGCGGCCCCGCTCAGCTCCATCCCCATCGCCGCTTTGGGCCGGTACCAGGCGCCCTCCCCTTGCGACGGGGACAGCTATGATTATGCAGCGGGTTTGAGCGCCGAGGACGGGCGCGATCAACTATTTTACAAGTGGTTGATTGGGCTGGAGTTTGTTTTCAAAAGAACGGGGATAGACTGCGCGTTATCCCCATTCTCGCAGGCCTCTCCTCTCAGTCAAAGGACAGGCCGCCCCGGCGGTCAGGCCGCGCCCTGAAACCCATGGAGGCGAGCTCCAGTTCCACCACGGGTTTCAGGGTGGGCACCCGCGACGGGGCGCGGGTAGGCTTGGAGATTTTCGCCTGCCGCTGGGTACCAATAGACGGCATCAACCAAGCGCAAAAACACGACCGCCGGCCACGCTGTCGAGCGTCAGGAGGCTCCGCCTATGGGCGTGCCCGGCCCTACATCCGGGCCAGTTCCTCAGCCATGATCGCCTGGACCAGGCGGATGCGAGGGCTGGATTGCAGTTCCTGATGAGTGACCAGCCAGATCGGCACCGGGATTGGCGCCATGTCCGGTAAGAGATTTACCACTCCGGGCGTCCGCTGAGCTACTTCACGCATCATTACGGCCACACCCATCCCGCGCTTGACCATCTCCCAGATCACAACCGACGACTCCGACACGATCCGGAAATCCTCAGTGGCGATCGGGATGCCGATCTCCCGCAGGAAACCAGAGAAGCGGGGGTCTTCGAAGCCCATCAGACCCGCTCTGGCCAGATCGGCAGGACCCTTGAGCACGCCATTGCGGGCAACCCAATGTTCGGATGCAAAGAAGCTCGCTTCGGTATCGCGGATATGGTGGCCGACCAGACCGGGACGATCAGGACAGACATGGCGTATGGCAATGTCCGCTTCCCCCCGATGCAGATCGCTAATCTCGTTGGACGCGACGATCGCGATCGTGATCTGCGGAGCTTCTGATCTGATGCGCGCCACGATCTCAGGAAGAATATAGGCCGCATAGGTATCTGTGGCAGAGATACAGACCCGCCCGCCAATATCCTGCGCTCGTCCACTGGCGGCGAGAAGGAGCGCGTCCGCCGCGTCCCCCATGATCCGAATGTGATCGAGCAGTTCCATCCCGGTCTGGGTCAGGACCAGCTTGCGGCCCCGTCGTTCAAACAGGGTCACACCCAGATCGGCCTCAAGCGCCAGAACCTGCCGCGACAATGTGGGCTGGGTCAGACCCAGCTGACGCGCCGCTGCCGACAAGGATCCGGCAACGGCGGTCGCGTGAAACGCGCGAATTTGGTTCCAGTCAATTGCCTTCATGCAGATTCGTATATCATGGCTGCGAATTTCGACAATTCACTCGATATACGCATATGCTATTTGCCGTCGCAAAGGAGTACTCCAGCATGCACACAGCGAGCGACACGCGGTTCTGGAACGGGATCTCGCGCAAGTACGCCAAGGACGCTATTGCCGATCAGGGTGGCTATGAGCGCACCCTGGACCGGACCCGGGCCCTGCTGAAACCGGACGACCGGGTGCTGGAACTGGGCTGTGGGACCGGTAGCACCGCTCTGCGACTGGCAGGCGACGTACAAAGCTATCTGGCGACGGATCTTTCCGCCGGAATGATCGCGATCGCCAAAGAAAAGCAATCCGCCGGTTCTAGCGCGGGCCTGTCCTTTCAGGTCGCGACTGCCGAGTCCCCGATGCTCAACATCGGGCAATACAATGCGGTTCTGGGGTTCAACTATCTCCACATGGTCCGCGACGTGCCGGCAACGCTAAGCCGCGTTCACGCCCTGCTTGCCCCCGGCGGCCTGTTCATCTCCAAAACGCCGTGTCTAGGAGATATGAACCCGCTTCTGAGCCTGGTCTTGTTGCCCGTCATGCGTGCCATCGGCAGGGCTCCCTATGTCAGCGTCTTCAGGCAAGCCGAATTTTGCAAGCTTGTCAGCGCAGCAGGTTTCGACATCCTGGCCACCGAAAACCATGCAACCAAGGGGAATGATCGCCGCCCCTGCATCGTGGCCCGCAAACGACGCGCAGCCGGGGCGGCACAACCCGCTGTGCCCTAGAGTTTCCGATAGGTGTGAAACGGTTATCGGATCGAAAAACGCTCTAAACTTCTGATTTGGAGCCTTTTTCGCCCGACCCTCATGACGCCATCAGGTCGGAAAGCCATCTCCGTCTGGTCGCCATGGCCTGTGCGACCCCTCATCCGTCGGCTGCGCGCCACCTTCTCCCACAGGGGGAGAAGGACTTCAGAGGCCGCCCCGACGGTCAGGCCGCGCCCTGAAACCCATGGAGGCGAGCTTGCTCTGGCTGAGGGTCTCGTCAAGGACCGCCTCTGGCGGCCGCGTCGCGGCGACGCTCCGCGTCGTCCTTGACGAGACCCTCAGCCAGAGCTCCAATTCCACCAAGGGTTTTAGGGTGGGCACCCGCGACGGGGCGGGGGTAGGCTTGGCGCAGTTTTCTGCCCGGTCTATGGCGTCGCCCCTAGGCTTGGGCTTTCGACCTGGAGGGCCCAGCGGCTGCCACGAAACAGGCCGCGCCGATGACCAGTTCCAAGGCCGTAATCCAGACGAGCGCGGGGTTGGGTACGCCGTCCACCAGAAAGCTGAAAAGCCGGGCAAGGCCATAGCCGGAATAGACCACCGCGCTGGCGGTCAGGGCCACGGTCCGCAGCGGGGCGGCAAAGACCCCGAGCAGCGCCAGAAGACCCACCGCCAGGATTGCTCCACCGGCGGCGCGCATCTCGTTCAACAATCCTGCTTCGGCGCCAAGGCGCACGCCGCCGGTCGCATGGAACCCGACCGGGTCAGTTACGATCGCGACGCCGATCACAAGGGCAATGCTTCCGGCGGCCAGCAGAAGGGCGGGGCGGAAAGGGAACGGGGACATCAAGAAGGATCCTTCCAAAGGGAAAGCCGGAAAAGGGGTGCGTGAGGACATCTGCCGGCTGGTCAGCCATCAGCTCAGCGCCAGGACCGCCATGAGCATGCAGACGGCGGAAATCGCCGAGGCGACCCAGCGGATCGTGTTCCAGAAGGTCCAGCCCGGCACGTAGCGGCGCCAGTAGGCGTCTGCGATGGCGCCTAGAGGATCCATCCGATGCAGGCGCTCGTTCATCGGCACATTGAAGACGAGCGACACGATGAACACGCCGGCGATGTACGATGCGCCCGCCGCGAGGATCCAGGGTCCCGCTGGCCCCGCCCCCTGCCAGAGGACCCAGCCGACCAGAATGGGCGATACTATCGCCATGCCGATCAGCAAGACCATGAACAGGGTGGGAAATACCTTTCGATTGATGATCTGCATCGACTGGATCGCGCCCGCCGGGCTGGATGCCGCCAGCGACGGCATCACGACGCCCGAGAACGCGAGAAAGACGCCTGATACAAGCGCGTAGGCGATGACTGAGAAGGTGCTGGCGATCAGGATCATCTGGGAATTCATGCCGTTCTCCATCAATGGGTCAGCCAGGCGGCCCGGCGCAGATAGGTGTCGTCCGTCAGCTGACGGAGCAGGAAGTCCGCCACATCCGGGCGGGAAATTTTGAACCGCAGGGCGCGACCGCGAGGCGCGGGCCCCACACCGTGCGCATAGGCTCCTGTGCGCGCTCTGTCCGTGTAGGGACCGGGCCGGGCGATAACCCAATCCAGTCCCGAGGCGAAAATCTCGGCTTCCTGCGCTTCGTGGTCAGCGAACAGGCGCTCCAAATACGGCAATGCGCATGATGGCCCTTCAGCTTGACATCGTGTCAATTGACATGACGTCAAATGCTCGACTACTAGACACCATGTCAAGTGAAAATTCGGAGACCCGCCGCCGCATCCTTCAAGCGACAACTGAATTGCTGCAGGAAGGCCACGGCGCGGACGTGCGCATGTCGGACATTGCCCGGCGCGCCGGCATTACCCGGCAGGCGGTCTATCTGCACTTCGCAAACCGGGCGGAACTGTTGATCGCGATGACGTTCTATGTCGACGAGATCAAGCGCTCCAACGAGCGTCTCGCGCCGAGCCGGGCGGCGAGAACCGGTACCGAACGCCTTGATGCCTATGTCGAGGCCTGGGCGGCCTATATCCCGGAAATCTACCCCTTCGCGAAGCCGCTGATGCTGATGGGGCCGACTGACGAAGCCGCTCGCTGCGCCTGGGCCCAGCGCATGCAGGACATGCGCGAAGGCTGCGAAGCCGCGATCCAGGCCCTCGAGCGAGATCGGATACTGTCAGCCGAACACACGGTCGATGCGGCGACAGATCTCCTGTGGACCATGATGCAGGTCGAAAACTGGGAACACCTGACGCAGGCCTGCGGCTGGTCTCAGGCAAAATATGTGGAAAACCTGAAGCGCATGGTCCGCACGCTGTTTGTTTTAGATGGCTCGATCCGATCCGCTCGAGAAGCCTGAACCAACCTTGTGCCACGCGGCCCAAAACACGCAGCGAGCACGCCGGTCAACTTCGTAGGCGGTTAGCGTCAGGCCCAAGCCTGCGCCTGCGGCGTAATCGGCTCCGCCCACAAGCGGACCTTCCGAAGGTTCGAGAAAAGTCATCAACGCCCAAAACGAAAAAGGCCCGGCGCTTGCGCACCGGGCCTTCTGATCTCGTCCTTCTCCCCCTGCGGGAGAAGGACACCCGTCCCTAGTCCTTGGCGCGTTCCTGATAGCTGTTGTCTTCGGTCAGGATCACCACCCGCACGCCCACGGCGATATAGGGCGGGACGGTGGTCTTGATGCCGGTGCTGAGCAGGGCCGGCTTGTAGGACGAGCTGGCGGTCTGGCCCTTGACCGAGGGTTCGGTGTCGACGACTTCCAGGATCATGGTGCGCGGCAGTTCGATGGCGATCGGCACCTCGTTGTGGGTCGACAGCTGGACCGTCATGTTTTCCTGCAGGTACGGCGCGGCGTCGCCGATCACGTCGGGACTGGCCAGCACCTGGTCGAAGCTGACCGGGTTCATGAAGTGGAAGCCCTCGCCATCCTGGTACAGGAAGGTGTGGTCGCGCTGGTCGACAAAGGCGCGCTCGACCTGCTCGGTGGTGCGGTAGCGTTCCGAAACCTTCACGCCGTCACTGATGCGGCGCATGTTCAGCTGGGTCACCGGGGTGCCCTTGCCGGGGTGGATGTTGTCGACGGTCAGAACGACATAGAGGCGGCCGTCCATGTCGACGACGGCGCCCTTGCGGAGCGAGCTGGCGGCTACCTTCACTTCTTCAGTCCTTGGGCTTTCCGGGCGCTGCCCGGAGACGGCCGCGCGAATGGAGTAGAGATCTTGTGACCGCCCTCCTATAGCGAACGCGGCAAGATCGCCAGTCTCTACTATGCGGAGCCTCCGTGGCTGCTGACGCCCCCTGCCCCCCCAGGTCGCCATGGTGGACGCCTTCGGTTCACGCCGACCGACGGCCCTTCCTGCTGGCCCGCAACGCCATCACCCGCGCCGTGCGCGGCTGGTTCGAGGGGCAGGACTTCGTCGAGGTCGAGGTCGCCGCCCTGCAGGTGTCGCCCGGCAACGAGGCCCATCTGCACGCCTTCTCGACCACCTTGACCAGCCTGACGGGCGAGCCGGACCAGACCTTCTATCTGCACACCTCGCCGGAATTTGCCTGCAAGAAGCTGCTGGCGGCGGGCGAGGCGAAGATCTTCGATTTCGCCCGGGTGTGGCGCAATCGCGAGCGCGGGCCCCTGCACCATCCCGAGTTCGTGATGCTGGAATGGTACCGGGCCGGCGCGCCTTACGAGGTGCTGATGGACGACTGCGCGACCTTGCTGGCGATCGCGGCCGAGGCGGCGGGGACGCGGCAGTTTTCCTTACGGGGCCTGGACTGCGATCCCTTCGCCCCGCCCGAGCGGCTGAGCGTGGCCGACGCCTTTTTCGTCTATGCCGACATCGACCTACTGGCCAGCATCAGCCCGAATGGCGAAACCGACCGCGACGCCCTGGCCGCCGAAGCCAGGGACTCAGGCATCCGGGTGGCCGATGACGACAGCTGGTCCGACATCTTCAGCCGGGTGATGGTCTACAAGGTCGAGCCGAGGCTGGGCGAGGATCGCGCCACCATCCTGTGCGAATACCCGGTGGCCGAGGCCGCCCTGGCGCAGCCCAAGCCCGGCGATCTGCGCGTGGCCGAACGCTTTGAGCTGTATGCCTGCGGGGTGGAGCTGGCCAACGCCTTCGGCGAGCTCACCGATCCGGTCGAACAGCGCCGCCGGTTCGTGATGGAGATGGACGAGAAGGCGCGGATCTATGGCGAGCGCTATCCCCTCGACGAGGATTTCCTGGCGGCTCTGGCGATCATGCCACAGGCGTCGGGCTGCGCCCTCGGCTTTGACCGGCTGGCGATGCTGGCGGCCGGGGCGACCCGGGTGGATCAGGTGATGTGGGCGCCGGTGGCCTGAGGGCTGAGGGCTGGACGACGACGACTGGCCCCCTACGGATCGCTTCGCGATCGTCTTCCCCCGGAGGGGGACGATGAAGAGCGCGGACCTCATCTTCCCCCTCCGGGGGAAGACGGCTGCGCGGCAGCCCGTAGGGGGCAAGTGCGCCAACATTGTATCTGCAGCCATTTTGCCCCATATCCCGCCCCTCCCATGCTCCCCGCCCACACCCTCCGCAGCGCAGCCGCCCTGGCCGACGCCGGCCTGATCGCTCCCGAGCGCCTGCCGGCCCTGGAGCGCGTGGCGGCGCAGTATGCGGTGGCGATCACCGCCGACATGGCCGCCCTGATCGAGCCGGCCAACGAAGCCGACCCCATCGCCCGCCAGTTCCTGCCGCAGATCGCCGAGCTGGTCAGCACGCCCGGCGAGGATCCTGACCCGATCGGCGACCTGACCCACAGTCCGGTCGAGGGCGTCGTCCATCGCTATGCCGACCGGGTGCTGCTCAAGCCCACCCACACCTGCGCGGTCTATTGCCGGTTCTGTTTCCGCCGCGAGATGGTCGGCCCCGAGGGGCTCAAGACCCTGTCGCCCGGGCAGTTGGACACGGCCTTCGCCTATATCGCCGCGCGGCCGGAGATCTGGGAGGTGATCGTCACCGGCGGCGATCCGCTGGTGCTGTCGCCGCGCCGCCTGCGCGACATCGGCGAGCGGCTCGCGCAGATCGAACATGTGAAGGTGGTGCGCTTTCACACCCGAGTGCCGGCCGTGGATCCGGCGCTCATCACCGGCGAGATGGTCGAGGCGCTGAAGGCCAGCGGCAAGGCGGTCTATGTGGCACTGCACGCCAACCATGCCCGTGAGCTGACGCCCGCCGCCCGCGCCGCCTGCGCCCGGATCGTCGATGCAGGCATCCCGATGATCAGCCAGACCGTGCTGCTGGCCGGGATCAATGATGATCCCCAGACCCTGAGCGCCCTGATGCGGGCCTTCGTCGAGACGCGGATCAAGCCCTATTATCTGCACCATCACGACTATGCGCCCGGCACCGCCCACCTGCGCACCGCGATCGACGAGGGCCAGGCGCTGATGAAGGCCCTGCGCGGCGCGATCTCGGGCCTGTGCCAACCGACCTATATTCTCGACATCCCCGGCGGTTACGGAAAGGTTCCGGTGGGCCCCGGTTATCTGGACAAGGGGACGGTGGAAGACCCTGAAGGCCGGGCGCATCCCTATCCACCAGCGAGATAGCGCGACACTTCCCCGCTGCGTCGCAGCAAAGCCTTGGCGAGGGCGTGCTTTCTCGTGCTAGAAAACGCATCACATTTCAGGGCGCGGACCAGGGTCCCGGCGCCGTATCAGGCGAAGGCTTGGCGTTCATGAGTGAGATCAAGTCTGTCGGCGTAATCGGCGCTGGCCAGATGGGCTGCGGCATCGCGCATGTCTGCGCGCTGGCGGGCTATGACGTTCTGCTGCACGACGTGACGCGCGACCGCATCGACGCGGGCCTGGCGCTGATCGAGAAGAATCTGGCCCGCCAGGTGGCTCGCGGCATCATCGACGAGGCCGCCATGGCCGGGGCTCTAGCCCGCATCAAGCCCGCCGAGGGCCTGGAAGCGGTCGGCCAGACCGATCTGGCCATAGAAGCGGCCACCGAGAACGAAGCGACCAAGAAGGCCATCTTCCGCAGCCTGCAGCCGCACCTGAAGCCCGACACCCTGCTGGCGTCGAACACCTCGTCGATCTCGATCACCCGCCTGGCCTCGGCCACCGATCGCCCCGAGCGGTTCATCGGCCTGCACTTCATGAACCCCGTCCCGCTGATGAAGCTGGTCGAGATCATTCGCGGCATCGCCACCGACGTGCCCACCTATGAGACGGCCGTGACCTTCGCCAAGTCGCTGGGCAAGATCACCAGCAACGCCGAAGATTTCCCCGCCTTCATCGTCAACCGCGTGCTGGTGCCGATGATCAACGAGGCGATCTACACCCTGTACGAGGGTGTGGGCACGGTGGACGCCATCGACACCGCCATGAAGCTGGGCGCCAACCACCCGATGGGCCCGCTGGAACTGGGCGATTTCATCGGCCTGGACACGGTGCTGAGCATCATGAACGTGCTGCATGAAGGCCTGGCCGACAGCAAATACCGCCCCTGCCCGCTGCTGGTGAAATATGTTGAGGCCGGCTGGCTTGGCAAAAAGGCCGGACGCGGGTTCTATGACTACCGGGGCGAGACGCCGGTTCCCACGCGCTAAGCGTGCGGCGTCTCCATAATGGGGCGCCGATGACCGAGACTCACAGCTTGCGACCAGTGACGGCCGCTGATCGCCACATGAGCCTGGACGTCCTGCGGGGACTGGGCGTCATGGGCATACTCGCGGTCAACGCCGTGGCCTTCGCCCTTCCGATGGACGTCTATATGACGCCCAACCTGTCGCCCTTCGCGATGGCCGGGGCCGAGGGTGACGCCTGGTGGGTGGTCCAGACCTTCTTCCACTTCAAGTTCGTCACCCTGTTCTCGATGCTGTTTGGCGTGTCGCTGCTGCTGGTCGGCGGCGAGCGCAGCGACAAGCCGCGCGGGGCCCTGCTGCGGCGCAGACTGGGCTGGCTGACCCTGTTTGGCCTGATCCACGGCCTGCTGATCTGGTATGGCGACATTCTGCTGCTCTATGCCGTGACCGGCTTTGTGGTGCTGCTGTTCCGCTCGTGGAAGCCGCGCACCCTGTTCATCGTCGCCATCACGATCATCCTGCTGGGATCGGCCCTGGCGATCCTGCCGATCATGGCCCTCGACTTCGCCCCGGCCGCGACCCGCGCCGAGGTGATCAAGGAGATGTCCAAGGGCAGCCCGGCCGACATCGCGGCCGCCATCGCCACCGTCAAGTCCGGCCTGGCCGGGGCAATGAGCGTCAACTTCAAGGCCTGGATGTTCCTGCAGCCGGTCAGCCTGCTGGTCGTGATCTGGCGAACCGGGGCGCTGATGATGCTGGGCATGGCGCTCTACAAGTGGGGCTTCCTGACCGGGCGCGCCCCGACCTGGGTCTATGCCCTCCTGGTCGCCTTCGGAGCGGCCGGCCTGTGGGTGACCGGCATGGAGTCGCGCGAGAAGCTGCTCATTGATTTCGCCCAACCGCGGTCCAGCGGGGCCCTGCAGATCGGTTTCGAGTTCCTGACCCTGCCCATCACCTTGGGCTACGCGTCGCTGGCGATCCTGCTGCTGAAGCTGGACCTGCTGCGCAAGCTGCTGACGCCCCTGGCCCGACTGGGGCAGATGGCCTTCACCAACTACATCAGCCAGTCGATCATCATGACCACGATCTTCTGGGGCGGGCGCGGACTGGGCCTGTATGGCGACGCCAACCGCGTGGACCTTTGGGTGATCGTGGCGGGCATCTGGCTGATGCAGTTGATCTGGTCGCCGCTGTGGCTGTCGAAGTTCTCGATGGGCCCGCTGGAGTGGGTCTGGCGGCGGCTGGCCTATGGCAAGGGGCTGGCGAGGGCGGGTTAGCCCAGGGTCGCCGGCAAACGCCTCCTCAAAGGACCGGCGCGCCGTTGCGCCTACCAGAGGGTCGGGACGCCGTAGTCTCCGATCATCCGATCACGGGTGACGAGGATCGCGTCGTTGCGGTTCGCTTGAGCGATCAGCAGACGATCCCACGGATCGCGATGCACGGATGGCAGCCGACCCGCGTCGCGGGCGTCCTGCCATCGCAGGCCTATCCATGCCAAGCCCTGTGCCTGCACGGCGTTGTCCAGGTCGAGCGGCATGCGCTGAAGTTCAGCGTCTCGGGAGCGTTTATACTCGATCTCGTAGGCGGAAACGGGGCTTACAAGAACTTCGTTGCGCCTCGCCGAGATCGCTTCGAACGCAGTCTTCGACAATCTGGTCGCATCAATCACGCTCCAGATGAACGCATGGGTGTCGAGAAGAAGCCGCATTTGAACGCCCCGAAATTCTACCTATAGGGGCATTCATTGATCGATACGCGCAAGGGCGTTTTGGGGTCGCTGTTAGTCCTTGGGGAAAATGGGATTGTCCATTTCCGCCTCTATCTCCGGATCGGGACCAATGAAGAGGTCATCCGGGATGTTGAGATTGAGATGGCTCCATGCACCCAAGATGCGGCGCCCCCACTCAACGGCTTTCGCCTCTGGCGGCGGGGGATTGGCGATCGCCACCGCCTGTCCGTCGGAGGTCAGCACAACCTCTTCGCCAGCTCGCACATGAGCGACCAACTCGGCCAAAGCGTCCCGCTTGGCGATGTCTACCCGGATCGTCATGACTAAAGCCTAGCACAAGAGGTGCTAGCCAACCAATCCGCCCCTACCCCGCCCCCATGGCCACCGCGATATGATAGGTCGCGAACGAGGCCAGATAGGCCAGGCCGGTCATGTACAGGAACATCACGGTCGGCCAGGTCCAGCCATTGGTCTCGCGCTTGACCACGCCCAGCGTCGCCGCGCACTGTGGGGCGAAGATGTACCAGGCCAGGAACGACAGGGCCGTGGCCAGCGACCACTGCTTGGCCAGCAGGCCGCCCAGGGCGGTGCCGGCCTCGTCGTCGCCGCCGACGGCATAGACGGTGCCCAGCGCCGCCACCGCCACTTCGCGCGCCGCGAAGCCGGGGATCAGGGCCACCGTCATCTGCCAGTAGAAGCCGATGGGGGCCATGACCGGGGCGATGAAGTGGCCGATGCGGCCGGCGAAGCTGTAGTCGATGGCCGGACCAGTCGCGCCCTCAGGCGGATAGGGGAAGGTCGACAGCACCCAGACCAGCACCATCAGCGGCAGGATGATGCGGCCGGCGCGGCTGATGAAGATCCGCGCGCGGGTCCACAGGTTCATCAGCACATTGCGCGGCTCGGGCCAGCGATAGGTCGGCAGTTCCATCATGAACGGCTCGACCGTACCGCGCCAGAACACCCGCCGGATCACGAACGAAACCAGCAGGGCGCTGACGATCCCGCCGGCATAGAGCCCGAACATCACCAGACCCTGCAGGGACAGAAAGCCCCACACCGTGGTCTGCGGAATGAAGGCGGCGATGATCAGGGTATAGACCGGGATGCGGGCCGAGCAGGTCATCAGCGGCGCGACCAGAATGGTGGTCAGCCGGTCGTGCTTGTTGTCGATCACCCGGGTCGACATGATTCCGGGGATGGCGCAGGCGAAGCTGGACAGCAACGGGATGAAGGCCCGGCCATGCAGACCCGCCCCGCCCATGATCTTGTCCATCAGGAAGGCCGCGCGGGCCATGTAGCCGCTGTCTTCCAGCAGCAGGATGAAGAAGAACAGGATCACGATCTGCGGCAGGAAGACCAGTACGCTGCCGACCCCGGCGATGAGGCCGTCGGTGATCAAGCTCTGCAGCAGGCCGTCAGGCAGAACGGCGGCGACCAGGACGCTCAGCCCGGCAAAGCCCGCCTCGATCAGGCCCATCAGGGGCTCGGCCCAGGTGAACACCGCCTGGAACATCACAAACAGCAGCAGGCCCAGGATCAACAGACCGGCCGCTGGATTGAGCAGCACGTCGTCGATCTTGCTGGTGATGGTATCGGGCCGCTCCGGCGGCTTCACGCAGGCCTTGAAGATGCGCTGAGCCTCGGCGTGAGCGGCGCGGATTTCGGCGGCGTCAGGCTCGCGCCAGGTGCTGGGGTGCTCGCCGGCATGGCTGAGGGTCAGGGCCTCGGCCTGGACAAGCAGGTCATCAAGACCCCGCTTGCGGGTCGCCACTGTGGTGACGATCGGCGCACCGATCTCGGCGCCCAGCCTTTCCAGGTCAATGCGCAGGCCCTGGCGCTGGGCGATGTCGTACATGTTCAGCGCCAGCACGAACGGCCGGCCGACCTGTTTCAGTTCCAGCACCAGACGCAGCACGAGGCGCAGATTGGTGGCGTCGGCGACGCAGATCAGCACGTCGGGCGCGGCCTCGCCGGCCAGGCGGCCGAGGATGGCGTCGCGGGTCACGACTTCGTCGGGACTGCGGGCGCGCAGGGAATAGGTGCCGGGCAGGTCGAGAAGGCGCAGGGTCCGGCCGGCGGCGGTGGTCACAACCCCTTCCTTCCGCTCAACCGTCACGCCGGCATAGTTGGCGACCTTCTGGCGGCTGCCGGTCAGGGCGTTGAACAGGGCGGTCTTGCCGGAATTGGGATTGCCGACCAGGGCGATCCGCGCCGCCCCGAGGGAAGCGGAGGTCAGAGTAGCGGTTTCGGTGGTCAAGACTGGGTCCCGTCAAACTGCACGGTCACCGCACGCGCCTCGCGCCGGCGCAGGGCCACGCGGGTGTCGTCCACCCGCACGGCGATGGGGTCGCGGCCAAACAGGCCCTCGTGCAGGACCTCGACGCGCGCGCCCTCGACAAAGCCCATCTCCAGAAGGCGCCGTTCAAGTTCCTCGGCATCGATGGCCTCGGCCGCGCCGGTCTGGCCGGTGACGCTGACGATCACGCCCGTGTCGCCGCGCGAAGCTTCGCCCAGCGAACGCGCGCAGGGCGGATCGGCAAGAACGGCGTCGAGGCCGGAAACCAGGGCAAGACCGTCGGACATCGAGACTCCCGTGAAAACTTGCGAGTGATTATCAGTCCAAGACGGCGCTGTCGATGCGGCGTTCTCGCAAGGTTGCGTTATGATGTCTGGACTCTTGAGGAGCGAGGCGGAATGGCGCAGGGGCGTTAATCTGTTCGACTCTTGGGGCCTGGGCCGGTCTGATTGCCTGTAACGATTCGCGTGGACGGACTGATGCGAAGGCTGATGCTGGGGCTGCTCACGGGCGCCTATCTTTGTCTGGCTCTGATCATCTCCCTGGTGCTGTGGCGCACGGGGGCGGCTCCGGCTGTCGGTCTGTCAGCCTTCATCGGCACACTGGGTCTGTGCTTTGCGTTCCACGGCATGATCGCCAATACCTTTGAGTCCGCGCGCACCCGCATGGACATCGACACCGTGCGCGAGGCTCACGCCATCCTGCTGGACCAGATCGAGAAGATCGACGCCCGCATGACCGAACTGGTCGAGAGCGTCGCGATCGACGCCCAGCGCCGTTCCGAAGAGCTGTCGACCGAGGTCCACCAGTTGGAAGACCTGATCGCCACCATGAACGGCCGGCTGGAGCACCAGCTGACCCACCAGGTCGCCGCCGCCCGCGTCGAGGTTCGCGGCCGCACCCCGCAGTCCAACGTGATGCTGCAGGTCGTGCAGGAGGCCCTGGCCGAGAACCGGGTCGACCTCTATCTGCAGCCGATCGTCAGCCTGCCCCAGCGCCGGACCGTGTTCTACGAAAGCTTCTCGCGCCTGCGCGACGAGACCGGCCGGGTGATGATGCCCGCCGAATATCTGGCCGTCGCCGAGCCCGAAGGCCTGATGACCGCCATCGACAACCTGCTGCTGTTCCGCTGCGTGCAGATCGTGCGCCGGCTGGCCAAGCAGGACCGCAAGGTCGGGATCTTCTGCAACATCTCGCTGGCCAGCCTGGCCGACGAGAGCTTCTTCCCGCAGTTCCTGGAATTCATGCAGGCCAACAAGGATCTGGCCGGTGCGGTGATCTTCGAGCTGGGCCAGGCCGCTTTCGAGCGTCGTGGCGCGGTCGAAGCCCGCCACATGTCGCGTCTGGCCAGCCTGGGCTTCAGCTTCAGCCTCGACAAGGTCAATGACCTGGATCTCGACTTCCAGGACCTGGCCCGCGCCGACGTCAAGTTCCTCAAGGTCGGTGCCCAGATGATGCTGGACCAGCTGCAGGAACAGGACGGCAAGCTGGTCATCGCCTCCTTGCCCGATCTGAACGCCAGCGACTTCGCAGCCCTCACGCGCCGCTATGGCATCGAGGTGATCGTCGAGAAGGTCGAGGCCGAAAAGCAGATCGTCGATATCCTGGATCTCAACATCGGCTATGGCCAGGGCCACCTGTTCGGCGAGCCGCGCGCCATCCGCGACGCCGTGCTGGCCGAGGCCGAGCCCCCGCAGGACTTCATGCGCGGCGCCCTGCGCCGGCGCGCTTCAGGCTGGTGACGCTTTCGGGTATCTGGCCGCAAGCTTCGGAATGACGCGCACGTCGTGAAGGCGCAGGCTCCCTATCGGAGGGAGACCCGTGATGACACTGCCTGCCTATCCTGACGACGACGCCCGCTGGGCCGCCTGCCAGGGGCGCGATCCAGCCGCCGACGGCGCCTTCTTCGTCGCTGTACGCACGACGAAGATCTATTGCCGTCCGGTCTGCCCGGCGCGCCCGCTGCGCAAGAACGTCGTGTTTCACGCTACGGGCGCCGAGGCCCGCGCGGCAGGCTTCCGGGCGTGCAAGCGCTGCAAGCCCGACATCTTCGAGACCGCAGCTTGAACCTCGACTGGAAGCGGATCGCCACCGAGCTGGACGCGCGCGGCTGGGCCCTGACCGGCCCGGTGTTTACCCCGCAGGCCTGCGCCGACCTGACGGCGCTCTATGCGCGGCCTGAGCTGTTTCGCAGCAAGGTGGTCATGGCCCGGCATGGCTTTGGCAAGGGCGAGTACCAGTACTTCGCCTATCCCCTGCCCAAGCCGATCCAGACCCTGCGGATGAGCCTCTATCCGCCCCTGGCCTGGATCGCCAATCGCTGGGCCCAGCGGCTGGGCGAAGCGCGGCGCTTTCCCGAAACCCTGGACGAGATGCTGACCCGCTGCCGCGAAGCGGGCCAGGTGCGGCCCACCCCGCTGATGCTGACCTACGGCCCGGGCGACTATAACTGCCTGCACCAGGACCTCTATGGCGCGCAGGTCTTCCCGCTGCAGGTCGCCTTCCTGCTGGACGAGCCCGGCCGCGACTTCGAGGGCGGCGAGTTCGTGCTGGTCGAACAGAGACCCCGCCAGCAATCCGCCCCGCAGGTCGTGCCCCTGCGCCAGGGCGAAGGCGTGATCTTCGCGGTCCGCGAACGGCCGGTCGAAGGCGCGCGCGGCGTCCATCGGCGGATATTGCGGCATGGGGTCAGCGAGATCCGCTCGGGCCAACGACGGACCCTGGGCGTGATCTTCCACGACGCGACGTAAACCCGCTCTCCCCGGCGCCCCGAAGGGCGGCGAAGCCAACGCCGGGGCCCAGATTCAGCCTGAGCGTTTGGGGATGACCCGCCTGCCGCCCCCGCCACAGTCTCGACCTTTCAGGGTTCGATCTGGGTCCCGGCTTTCGCCGGGAAGAGCGGATTTGAAAGATCTACCCCAGCGGCGACACCCCGAAGAAGATCCGGTGGAGGAACAGCACGAACAGGACATAGAGCGCTGTCCCGGCCACCACCATGATCAGGTCGGCCAACGGCTTGGTCGCGACAGGCGGCGGCGCGTTGCGGACCAGCACCGAGATCAGGTCGATCACGCCATAGGCCAGGAAGCTGCCGAACAGCAGCACCGAGGCCAGGTCGCCATTGGCCGCCAGGTGCCCCGCCGACCACAGGATGACGCCGATCAGCATCGGATGGCGCACGGTCGCCTTGATGCGTCCGACCGGACCGTTGGCGCCGGCCAGCAGGATGAAGGCGGGCAGCATCAGACCCATGGCGGCATGCCGACCCCAGGCCGGCGGGTCATAGAGCTGCGGGGCCATCAGCCGGTAGTGCATCCAGCCCCAGATGATCAGACCAAGGCCGGCGGCCGCGACCAGCGCATAAAGCCCCTTCCATCGACCGGGACTGGCCGCGACCTGGGCATCGCGGAATGGCCCTGCGACGATGCGCATGCTGTGAATGCCGAAGAACAGCACAAGTCCCAGAATCAGAATTGCCATCACGCCCTCACCAACTTTGGATGGAGCTTAGTCACAGAACGCTGATCGGTGAAAGCGCGACCTCTTGCAAAGCGCGCGCGGCGACGACACCTGAGCCTTCCAGCGTTGACGCCCCCGCTTTCGACCGGTACCGCCGCCTGCATGATGGATTTTCCAGACCGCCTCTCGGCTCTCCGCGACCGCTACGACATCGTCCTGTGCGACGTCTGGGGCGTGATCCACAACGGCGTCCAGAGCTTTCCGGAGGCCTGCGAGGCCCTGGTGCAATGGGGCGCCCAGGTCGGCCCCGTGGTGCTGATCTCCAACGCCCCACGCCCGTCGCATGATGTGGTCTCGCAACTGGACAGCCTGGGCGTGCCGCGCGCAGCCTGGAGCGGCTTTGTCACCTCTGGCGACGCCACCCGCGCGCTGCTGGAGGCCCGCGCGCCGGGCAAGGTCTGGCGGATCGGCCCCGACCGCGACGCGCCGCTCTATGCCGGCTTCGACCTCGACCTGAAGGGCTCGTGCGAAGACGCCGATTTCATCAGCTGCACGGGCCTCTATGAGGACGAGACCGAGGTCCCCGAGGACTATCGCGAGCGTCTAGCCGTAGCCGCCAAGCGCGGCCTGACCTTTATTTGCGCCAATCCCGACCGGGTGGTGCAGCGCGGCGACAGGCTGATCTTCTGCGCCGGGGCCCTGGCCGATCTGTACGAAAGCCTGGGCGGCACGGTGATCATGGCCGGCAAGCCCTTCGCGCCCATCTACGATCTGGCCATAGCGGAAGCCGAGAAGCTGACCGGCAAACCCGTCGATCGCGACCGCGTGCTGTGCATCGGCGACGGCGTCATCACCGACGTTCTGGGCGCCGAGAACCAGAAACTGGCCTGCCTGTTCATCGCCAAGGGCATCCACGGCGAGAAGGCCATCGGTCCGGACGGCCTGCTCAATCCCGAGGCCGTGCTGGCCCTGCTGGCGGCCGACAAGGTCGGGGCCACGCACGCCTTGGGCGATCTGGTCTGGTGAAGACCGAACGAGCCGCTAGATTGCACCGCAACGCACAATAAGAACCGCAGGGTAACGCGTCATGCAGGGTCTGTTTCTTGAAGAGCTCAGCGTCGGCCAGAGCGCCGATCTGGTTCGCACGGTCGGCGAGGCCGACATCATCGCCTTCGCCGCCGTGACGGGCGACAACAATCCCGTGCATCTCGACGCCGAGTTCGCGGCGACCACCAGCTTTGGCGAGCGCATCGCCCACGGCATGCTGTCGGCCGGCTATATCTCGGCGGTGATCGGCACCACCCTGCCCGGGCCCGGCGCGATCTATCTGTCGCAGTCGCTGCGCTTCAAGCGGCCGGTCAAGATCGGCGATGAAGTCACCGCGCGGGCCACCATCACCGAGATCGACGAAACCAAGGCCCGCGTCACCCTGGCCACCGTCTGCCTGGTCAATGGCAAGCCGGTGGTCGAGGGTGAAGCCCTGATCATGGTTCCGCGCAAGGCCGTCTGATGAAGCTGAAGATCGTTCACGGCTGGAAGGACATTTCGTCCGAAGAGCGCGGCGCCGCCGTGGCGCTGGGCAATTTCGACGGCGTGCATCGCGGCCACCAGCAGGTGATCGCCGAGGCGGCCAGGGCGGCGCTGGCCCTGAAGGCGCCGCTGGGCGTGGTCACCTTCGACCCGCACCCGCGCCGGCTGTTTCGTCCGAGCGAGCCGGCCTTCCGGCTGATGACCACCGAGCAGCAGGCCCGCGTTCTGGCCGGCATGGGCGTGGATATTCTGTATCTGCTGCCGTTCGACTTCCAGATGGCCAGCTTCTCGGACAAGGAGTTCGTCGAGCAGGTTCTGGTCGATGGCCTGGGCGTCCGGCACGTGGCGGCCGGCTTCGACATCTCGTTTGGCAAGGGCCGCACCGGCAGCGGTGACGGCATGAAGGCCTACGGCACCAGCCACGGCTTTGGCGTCTCGATCGCCGAGCCTGTCGCGGGCAAGGCCGGCGACAAGTTCTCGTCGACCAGCGTCCGCGACGCCCTGCGCGAAGGCCATCCGGAGACTGCGGCGCGGATTCTGGGTCGCCCCTTTGCGATCGAGGGCGTGGTCCGGCGCGGCCAGCAACTGGGCCGCCAGCTGGGCTTTCCCACCGCCAATGTCGAGATCATCGACTATGTGGTGCCAAAACTCGGCGTCTACGCCACCCGCACCCGCCTGCCCGACGGCCGCGACGTGCCCGGCGTGGCCAATCTGGGCAACAATCCCACCACCGGCACGGTCGAGACGCGTCTGGAAACCTGGCTTTTCGACTTCGACGAGGACCTTTACGGCCAGATCATCGAAACCCACTTGATCGCGTTTTTGCGGCCCGAACAGAAGTTCGACAGCATCGAGCTGATGGTCGAACAGATCCGACGAGATGAAGCCCAGGCCCGAGCGATCGTGTCGCCGGGGTTTTAGACCTTGATCCTCCCCTTTTGGGGGAGGTGGCCCAGCGGGCCGGAGGGGGCAGCGCGGCGTTCGCTCAGATGGCCCCCTCAGTCGCTCCGCGACAGCTCCCCCAGCGGGGGAGCATCTATCCCGCCCCGCCTGACACACGGCGGAGGAGAAAAGCTTTCCCCCGTCGCTCCACCCCGTTAACCTCCATTAACCACTGCGGGGGCGGGATGTTGAAAGCGCGCAAGTACGAGCATTTCGCCAGGGCGCGCCGGCCGGTGCCCAAGCGCCGTCACGAGATTCTGTCCTATCCGGAAGGCGCCCAGTTCGTGTTCGACACCGGCAAGGCCGTCGAGGTCGAGGGCGGCTATTGCGCCCTGCCCAATGGCGACCTGCTGGACGCCTATTCCAACGCCGTGATCCGCGCCGTCGAGGTGGTGGGACCTGCCGTGGTCCGCGTGCATCCGATGCTGGAAGACCCGCGCATGCAGGGCATCGGCTCGGGCTTCGCCTTCGCGCCCGGCGGGCTGATCCTGACCAACAGCCACGTGGTCCAGGGGGCCAGCCGCTTCGTGGTCATCACCGCCGAGGGCCGCAGCCTGACAGCGCGCTGCGTGGGCGATGACCCCGACACCGATCTGGCCATCCTCAAGGTCGACCAGAACATCGACATTCCGATCGCCAAGCTGGGCGATTCCAAGAAGCTGCGGCGCGGCCAGCTGGTCATCGCCATCGGCGCGCCGCTCGGCTTTGAGGCCACGGTGACCACCGGCGTGGTCTCGGCACTTGGGCGCTCGCTCAGGGGCGAGCGCGGCCGGCTGATCGAGGACCTGATCCAGACCGACGCCGCCCTCAATCCGGGCAACAGCGGCGGCCCGCTGGTCAATTCCGCCGGCGAGGTGGTCGGCATCGCCACCGCCGTGATCGCCGGCTATCAGGGCCTGTGCTTCGCCGTGGCGGTCAACACCGCCACCTATGTGATCCAGGAACTGCTGGACCACGGCTTTGTGCGACGCGGCTCGATCGGCCTGATCGCCCAGCAGGCCCCCATCCCCGCCGGCCTGGCCCGCGCCACCGGCGTCACCCAGCCCTATGCGGTGTTCGTCGCGCATGTGGACGCCGGCGGCCCCGCCGCCAAGGCCGGCGTCAAGGAAGGCGACCTGCTGATCCAGGCCGGCGACCAGATCCTGACCGGCCTGGACGACCTGCTGCGAGCCCTGGACCACCACGCGATCAACAAGCCGACGCTGTTCACCCTGATCCGCGAGGGCCGGCTGATGACGGTGTCGATCACGCCGAAGGTGCGCAAGCGGGGGTAGGGGCGCGTCTATCCGCTCTCCCCGGCGAAAGCCGGGGCCCAGATACAGCCTGAGCCTATGGGGGTGATGCGCCTACTGCCAGCGTCAAGATCCGCCACCTTTGCGGGTTCGATCTGGGCCCCGGCTTTCGCCGGGGAGAGCGGAGACACTATCATCCCGCCCCGGCCTTGAGCGGGGGGCGAAGCGCGCCGATCCGGGACCGACGCCTGAGCCCCGCGTTCCAGATCGGTCGCGGATCTTCACCCGGCTGCGCCGGGTTCGTCCGGGATTGTCTATCTACAGCTGCTATGATGGTGCGTCGGTACGCGGGATCCTGGCTGGCCGGCCAGGATCCCGCATCCATCGTCGCGACCGTTCCGGGATTGGGCCGCGAGGCCCGTTGTCATCAAGGTCCGGCGGT
>JANOSS010000002.1:0-7317 GCA_031415995.1 Caulobacter sp.
CAGATCGCGCCGTCGTCCTTCAGCACCCGGCGGGCGGCCTTCAGCCATTCGCGGGTGAACTTGTCGTAGGCGGCGAAGCTCTCGAACTGGTCCCAGTGGTCGTCGACCGCGTCGACCTTGGAATTGTCTGGTCGCAGCAGATCGCCGCCCAGCTGCAGGTTGTAGGGCGGGTCGGCGAAGATCAGGTCGACCGACTTCTCGGGCAAGGCGTTCATCGCCTCGATGCAGTCGCCCTGAATGATGGTTTCCGGCCCGAAGGTCATGTCCGCGTCCTGTAAAACAACAAACGGAATCATGAGTCTTGTTGGTAAAAGCGGTGTGTAGAAGCGTGGTTAGCGAAAGGTGAACGCCGCCTTGGGGGCTGTTTACTTCCCCAGCGGCGCCTCGCCGATCGTGTCGGCTCACACGCCAGATCCGCGTCAGACGGGCGGCGTGATCCGGGAGAACGCCATGCAGAGCCCCCTTGAAGCGCTGGACCTCAGCCGCAAGAGCCCCTTCTACCAGGACCATCACGCCGCCTGGCGCGACACCCTGCGCCGCTGGGTGGCCCAGGAGATCATGCCCTTCGTCGACGACTGGGACGAGGCCGGAGAATTTCCGCGAGAGCTCTATCGCAAGGCCTCGGAGATCGGCCTGCTGGGCCTGGGCTGGCCTGAGGAATTCGGCGGCTCGCCGTCCGATCCGTTCATGTCGATCATCACCAGCCAGGAGATGGCTCGCCACGGGGCCGGCGGCATCAATGCCAGCCTGATGAGCCACGGCATCGGCCTGCCGCCGATCCGGGCCCTGGGCAGCGATGAGTTGAAGGCCCGGATCATTCCGCCGGTACTCGCCGGCGAGAAGATCTCGGCCCTGGCCATCACCGAGCCCTCGGCCGGCTCGGACGTCGCCAGCCTGACCACGACGGCGCGGCGGGAGGGTGATGTCTATGTGGTCAATGGCGGCAAGACCTACATCACCAGCGGCATGCGGGCCGACTTCTACACCGTGGCGGTGCGGACCGGCGGCGAAGGGGCGGGCGGCATCTCGCTGCTGCTGATCGAGCGCGACCGCGAGGGCTTTGCCCGCACGCCGCTGAAGAAACAGGGCTGGTGGGCGTCCGACACCGCCAGCCTCTATTTCGACGACGTGCGGGTGCCGGTCGAGAACCTGATCGGGGCCGAGAACCAGGGCTTTTCGGGGATCATGCGCAACTTCAACGGCGAACGGATCGGCATGACCGCCGGGGCCCTGGGCTTTTCCCGCGTCTGCCTGGAGGACGCGATCGTCTGGGCCCGCGAACGCAAGACCTTCGGCAAGCGGCTGGCTGACCACCAGGTGATCCGCCACAAGCTGGCCGACATGTTCAAGCGCATCAGCACGACCCAGGCCTGGCTGGAGACCCTGGCCTGGCGGATCAGCCAGGGCGAGCAGCCGATTGCCGAGATCGCCCTGCTCAAGGTTCAGGCCACCGAGACGCTGGAATATTGCGCTCGCGAGGCCATGCAGGTGATGGGCGGGGCCGGCTATATGCGCGGCAGCCGCATCGAGCGCATCTATCGCGAGGTGCGGGTCAACGCCATCGGCGGTGGCTCGGAAGAGATCATGCGCGACCTGGCCGCGCGGCAGATGGGGATCTAGAGCGTTATTCGGCGAAGTGGATACCGCTTCGCCGCCGAAATAACGCGTCAAAACAGGAATCTAGAGCAAACGACATGATTCAATCATGGCGACCTTTGCTCTAGTCGCTGCGGCCCATGTCTTTCGCGTTTAGGGGGGCGAGGCCCTGGGCGGCCAGTTTCACCGGCGCCCAGCTCATCCTGTGGATCGGCGAGGGACCCAGTTTCCGCAGGCCCTCGACATGGCTGGCCGCGTGATAGCCCTTGTGGCCGGCGAAGCCGTAGCCGGGATAGAGGCTGTCCATCTCGACCATGATCCGGTCGCGGGCTTCTTTGGCCAGGATCGAGGCCGCAGCGATCGAGCACGATAGGCTATCGCCCTTGATCACGGTCTTGACCGGGCAGGGCAGCTTGAAGGCATAACTTCCATCAACCAATGCAAAGGCCGGCGCCACCGCCAGCGCCTCGATGGCCCGGCGCATGGCCAGGCCCGCCGCGTGCAGGATGTTGAGTTCTTCGATTTCCTCGATGCTGGCCAGGCCCACGCCCCAGGCGATGGCCGTTGCCTTGATCTCAATCTCAAGGGCCGCGCGGGCTTTCGCCGACAGTTTCTTGGAGTCGTTGAGGCCCTTGGGAATGCGGGCCGGGTCCAGGATCACCGCCCCGGCGCTGACCGGCCCGGCCCACGGGCCACGGCCGGCCTCGTCAACCCCGCAGACCGGGCCGGGTCCGCAGGCCAGTTCCAGCATCATGTCGGGACCGGGGGGCATGGGGCGTGTCTAAGGAGATTTGGCCGGTCATTCAAATTGTCATCCCGGCTCGGCGCGCTGCGCTACGCTCGGGGTGAAAAGGCTTGAGAGAAGCCGAGGCTGAGCGCGGTTCCGATGAGCTGCATCCCCGCCATTTCAGGGCGGGATCGGCGGCCCTACGGGTTGCGCCTGGCGCTCCCGACGCCATTTCATCACCTGGTGAAAAAAGACTGGCGCTGCGTCGTTCTCTGAGTGACAGTGCGGCCATTCGCGGTTCGATGAATTCGCGAGTTCCGAGCACGTGTCCGCCACAAGGATTCGGTTCGGGTGGGCGGAACGTACAAGGGAGGGGAAACCCAATGACTTCGATGTGGAAGGCTGCGCTGCTGGCTGGCGCGGCATGGAGCGCGGCCGCAGTGGCCGTTTCGGCCCAGGAGGCTCCGGCCCCCAGCGCGACGCTGTCGGTCGACGAGGTGGTCGTCACCGCCCGTCGCCGCGAGGAAAACCTCAAGGACGTGCCGGTCGCCGTCTCGGCCTATAGCGGCGAGACCCTGGCCCGTCAGGGTGGCGCGGACATCACCGTCCTGCAGCAGACGACCCCCAACATCACGGTTCAGACCGCCCGCGGCTCGAACTCGACCCTGATCTCCTACATCCGCGGCATCGGCCAGCAGGACCCGCTGTGGGGCTACGAGCCCGGCGTGGGCCTCTATGTCGACGACGTCTACATCTATCGCCCGCAAGGCGCCGTGCTCGACGTGTTCGACGTGGAGCGCATCGAAGTGCTGCGCGGCCCGCAAGGCACGCTTTACGGCCGCAACACCATCGGCGGCGCGATCAAGTACGTGACCAGGCGTCTGGGTGATGAAGCCCACGGCAAGGTGCGCGGAACCTATGGCAGCTTCAATCAGACCGACCTGCTGGTCTCGGGCCAGACGCCGGTCGGCGGCGGTCTGTCGGTCGGCGGCGCCTATGCGCTCTACAAGCGCGACGGCTACGGCAAGAACCTGACCACGGGCGCCGAGCATTACAACAAGGACGTCCAGGCCATCCGCCTGAGCGCCGAATATGCGCCCAACGAGGACCTGTTCTTCCGCCTGGCCTATGACAAGGTCCAGGACGACTCCAATCCCCGCCACGGTCACCGCGAACTGCCGGCCCTGGTCGGCGGCTACAAGGTGCTCGACACCTATGACACCCAGGCCGGTTTCGGCGACGATAACTCGGTCGAGACCGAGGGCCTGTCGCTGACCGGTGAATGGAACGCCAGCGACACCGTGACCCTCAAGTCGATCACGGCCAGCCGCAAGGGCCACACCGACACCGTCATCGATTTCGACGGCACCCCGCTGAACACCCTCGACATCCCGGCCACCTATGACGACCGGTCGTTCTCGCAGGAGCTGCAGGCGGTCTATTCGGACGACAACGTCCAGGGCGTGTTTGGCCTGTACTACATGAACAGCCAGGCCTCGGGCGAGTTCGACACCATCGCCGGCAACCTGGGTCTGGCCATCGCCAATGGCGGCAAGGTCAGCACCCAGAGCTTCGCGGCCTTCTTCGACTTCAGCGCCAATCTGAGCGAGCGTTTCAAGGTTTCGCTGGGCGCCCGCGCCACGCGCGATCACAAGCGCAGCAACAGCTATCGCTTCTTCTATCTCGGCGCGACCCGCACCCCCTATCAGGGCGGCACCGCGCGTCCGATCCTGCAGACCCGCACCAAATACAGCACCGACGGCTCCTTCAACCAGTTCACCCCGCGCATCAGTGCCTCGTATGAGCTCAGTGACGACCTGAACACCTACGCGTCCTTCTCGAAGGGCTTCAAGTCGGGCGGCTGGGACATGCGCGGCGACGCCCTGATCACCCCGCAGACCGTCAATGGCTACAAGCCCGAAACGGTCGATGCCTATGAAGTCGGTCTGAAGGGCTATCTGTTCGACCGTCGCGTCTCGTTCGCCTCGGCCGCCTTCCTGTCGAAGTATCACGACCAGCAGGTGTCGACCCAGGTGGTTGTCCCGAGCGGCATCGCCAGCTCGATCGACAACGCGGGCGAGGCCACGATGTACGGCGTCGAGTTCGAAGCCAAGGCCAAGCTCACCGCCAACCTTTCGGCCAATGTCGCCCTCGGCTACATCCACGCCGAGTACGACACCTTCAGCCGGTTCGTGCCAGGCGGCGCGCCCAACCCTCTCAATCCGTCGACGACCGTGCCGGCCGGTGGCCAGGTGATCAACGTCGCCAAGCTCTATGGCCTGCAGAACACGCCGGAATGGACGGGCAATGTCAGCCTGACCTGGACGGCGGACGTGGCGGGTGGCCTGCTCGCCGTCACTCCCATGATCAGCTATCGCGGCGACTATCAGCAGTTCGAACTGCCGCTGCCGTTGCTGGACCAGAAGGCCTACACCCTGGTCGACATGACGGCGATCTGGACGGCTCCGGGCAACCACTACAAGCTCGCCCTGACCGGCAAAAACCTGACGGACGAGCGCTATCGGATCGGCGGCTATAATTTCGGCGTCCCGACCTATAACAACTCGGTCATCGGTTTCTACGGCCCGCCGCGCACGGTCTCGGCGAGCCTCGAAGTCGCATTCTGATCTAGGTAAAAACTGGCGGTGGTTCGCTGCAACGAGCCACCGCCATTTGTTTGACTGAACTATCACGCGTAGCGGGGCGACCATGAGCGACAACCAGATCGAGCAATCGGCGACGGGGTCGCGCTACCGCTATGTCGTGCTGGCGATGTTGATCCTCGCCTACACCTTCAATTTCCTGGACCGCCAGATCCTCGGCATCCTCGCCGGATCGATCAAGGCTGACCTGCATCTCACCGACACCCAGCTGGGCCTGATGGGCGGGGTCGCCTTCGCGGCGCTCTACACCACCCTGGGCGTGCCGCTGGCCTGGCTGGCCGACCGCGTCAGCCGGACCTGGATCATGACCGTCGCCCTGACCGTCTGGAGCGGTTTCACGGTGGCCTGCGGTTTCGCCGGCGGCTTCTGGAGCCTGTTCCTGTCGCGCATGGGCGTGGGCGTGGGCGAGGCGGGCGGCGTGGCCCCGGCCTATTCGCTGATCAGCGACTACTTCCCCAAGGATCAGCGGGCCCGGGCCCTGGCGGTCTATTCGTTCGGCATTCCGCTGGGCACGGCGCTCGGCGTGCTGTTCGGCGGCCTGATCGCCGCCTATGTCAACTGGCGCGTGGCCTTCATCGTGGTGGGCCTGGCCGGCGTGGCCCTGGCCCCGATCTTCAAATGGGTCGTCAAGGATCCGCCGCGCGGCGGCATGGACCGTGCGCCGGGCGAGGCGGCACCCTTGGTCGCCCCCAAGGCGCCGGCCTTCAAGGCAGTGCTGGCCACCATCCTGCCCAAGCCCAGCTTCTGGCTGCTGTCGTTCGGTGCGGCCTGCTCGTCGATCTGCGGCTATGGCGTGGCCTTCTGGCTGCCGACCTTCTTCCAGCGCAGCTTCGGCCTGACCCTGCCCGAGCGGGCGCTGTTCTACAGCGCCTTGTCCCTGATCGGCGGGGTGGCGGGCATCTGGCTGGGCGGCGTTCTGGCTGACCGGTTCGGGGCCAAGAACAAGGCCGCCTATGCCCTGGCCCCGGCCATCTGTTTCCTGGTGGCCCTGCCTTGCTTCGTGCTGGCCATGAACGTCAATTCGATGGTCTGGGCCTTTTTGCTGTTCCTGATCCCCACGGGTCTGAACCTGGCCTGGCTGGGACCGGTGCTGGCGGCGGTGCAGCACCTGGCCCCGGCCGCGATGCGGACCACGACCTCGGCCCTGTTCCTGCTGATCAACAATCTGCTGGGCCTTGCCGTGGGCCTGTGGTTCTTCGGCTATGTCTCGGACCTTCTGGCCCCGCGCTACGGGGCGGAGTCGATGCGCTATGCGCTCTATTTCGGGCTGGGCTTCTATGTGGTCAGCGCCGGCCTGCTGATCCTGGCGTCACGCCGCCTCAAGCAAGACTGGGTGGAATAGTCGCCGCGAAAGGCTTGTGACCGGTAACATCGCCGCAAGGTCAGGGACTTCCCAGCCGGGGGCGCTCAATGAGCCGGCGCCGCTGTCTGTTCGGACAAAGAACGACGCAAGCCTGCACCTTATCGGCCAAGCGCGGTTGCGCCTGCGAAATCACGCTCCTATAACCCGGCCACATTTCAGAAAAGCCGTCGTCGAGACCAGGCACTCATGAACATCCACGAACACCAAGCCAAAGCCGTACTCGCTGAGTTCGGCGCCCCCGTTCCGCGCGGCTTTGCCGTCTTCACTGCGGACGAGGCCTTCGCCGCCGCCGAGAAGCTGGGAACGCCGGTTTTCGTCGTAAAGAGCCAGATCCACGCCGGTGGCCGTGGCAAGGGTACGTTCGAGGGCCTGGGCCCCGACGCCAAGGGCGGCGTTCGCGTCGTCAAGTCGGCGGCTGACGTCAAGACCAACGCCGCCGAGATGCTCGGCCGCGTGCTGGTGACGCACCAGACCGGCCCCAAGGGCAAGCAGGTCAACCGCCTCTACATCGAAGAAGGCGCGGCGATCGCCAAGGAATTCTACCTGTCGCTGCTGGTCGATCGCGAGACCTCGATGGTTTCGGTGGTCGCCTCGACCGAAGGCGGCATGGACATCGAGGACGTGGCCCACGCCACGCCGGAGAAGATCCACAGCTTCTCGATCGACCCCGCCACCGGCGTGTGGCCGACCCACCAGCGTGCGCTGGCCAAGGCCCTGGGCCTGACCGGCGGCCTGGCCAAGGAAGCCGCCGTGCTGCTGACGCAGCTCTATACGGCGTTCCTGGCCAAGGACATGGCCATGCTGGAGATCAACCCGCTGATCGTCACCGCTGACGATCACCTGAAGGTTCTGGACGCCAAGCTGTCGTTCGACGGCAACGCCCTCTATCGCCACCCGGACATCAAGGCCCTGCGCGACGAGAGCGAAGAAGACCCCAAGGAAATCGAAGCCTCCAAGTATGACCTGGC
>JANOSS010000003.1:0-58591 GCA_031415995.1 Caulobacter sp.
GGCATCTCGCCTTGCTTCTCGCCGTTTTGGTCGATCAGCAGGACGCGTGGGACGCGGATTTCATCGTTGATACGCGGTCCGTCTTTGACGGGCGGCGTTTGCATAGGACGGCGAATAGGGGCGGCTCCGGTACAGTTGAAGAGAGTCGCGCTGCGCGAAGACGCGCTGCGAGAAGATGATATATGACCTGTCGGGTGCCCCCTATCAAGCGGCGCGAACCAAACAGGCGCCAGCGCAGCCAATCCTTTTGGGCGCAAGGCGTATCCGGGACGGAAACGGTCGGGCGGGAACCCGGTTTTTCGCTGACGGATATTGACCCGCCTTGCCCACCACTACGCACCGACACACCCCGATCGAAGATATCCACGCCCTGCTGATCGGCTCCAGTTTCATCGCCGTGGGCCTGACCCTGCTCAAGGCTGCAGGCCTTGTCACCGGCGGGGTCGCGGGCGTGGCCCTGATCGTCTCCTACCTGACCGACTGGCCCGTGGGGACGGTGTTCCTGCTGCTCAACATTCCCTTCTACGCCTTGGCTTTTCGGGCGCTGGGGCGGGACTTCACGATCAAGACCCTGGCCACCAACCTGCTGTTGGCGGGCCTGGCTTTGGGCATGCCGCAATGGCTGAAGGTCGAGGGCGTAGACCCGATATTTGCAGCGGTGTTCGGCGGCACGATCATCGGCATGGGCATCCTGGCCTTGGCGCGGCACCGCTCCAGCGTCGGCGGCGTAGGTGTGCTGGCGCTGTATCTTCAGGAAAAGCGCGGGATCAGCGCCGGCAAGGTGCAGATGATCGCCGATTGTCTGGTCGTGGCGGCGGCTTTCGCGGTGATCAGCCCGGCAAAGCTGCTGCTGTCGATTCTGTCGGCGGTGGCGCTGAGCGCGGTGATCATCGCCAATCACCGGCCGGGGCGCTACGCGGGGTACTGAATCTAGGGCAGCAGGCTCATCGCCGCGCTGGCCACCGTCGAGACGGGCAGGGCTTTGAGGTCGGGTGAGCGGATCACCGCAACGTGGCCGCGCGGACCGCAGAGGTCGGGGTCCGAGGCGTCCGAGAACAGGGCGATGGTCGGGGCGCCGGCGGCGGCCAGCAGATGCGTGGGGCCGGTATCATTGCCGACTACCAGCGCCGCCTTGGCACCCAGCACGGCCAGTTGGGCGAAATCGGTGCGGCCGGTCAGGTCGCGGGCCTGGCCGACCGACTTCTGGATCTGTCGCGCCATGGCGCTTTCCTGCGGGCCGCCGATGATGACGATGTCGAGGCCGCGCGCCTTCAGCAACGAGCCCAGCTGGGCGAAGGCCTCGACGGGCCAGCGCTTTTCAGGCCGGTGGGCCGAGCCGCCGGGCACGAACAGTACATAGGGACGCGGCGTGGCGGCGCCGGCCACGGGGCGGGCGTCCTTGTGGCGGCGCAGGATCCACGACAGGTCCGGCGGCGGGGCGTTGCCGTGCTCGACCGGGGCGTCTGGCCAGATGCCGGCGGCGCGCAGCTGGTCGGCCTGACGCTCCAGCGTATGCATGGTCTGCCGCGCCTTGCTGCGCTGGGGCAGGGAGCAGCCAAAGGCTATGCCGCTCCATTGCGGGGGGAACGGCCGCAGGGCCTGGAAGTACCAGTTGGTGCGACTGTTGGTCTGCAGGTCGTAGACGCGATCGTAGCGGGCCTTGCGCAGGCGGCCCAGCATCTGGGTGATGTCCCCGAAATCCATCGGGCGGCCGTCGGTTTCGACGCTGTTGAAATAGGGGCTGAGCTTGGCGAGGGCTTCGAACGGCGGGGTGGTCAGAAGGGTGATCTTGGCCTTGGGATGGGCCTCGCGGATCTTCTTCATCGCCGCCAGAGCGAGAACGAAATCGCCAAGGGCCCCCAGCTTGATCACCAGGACCTTCTTGATTTCCTTACTCACGGTCTCCGCTCCAAAACTCTGGCTTCCAGCACGCGCACATAGACGTTCAAGGTGGCTTCGCACATGGCGTCCACCGAATACAACCGCCGGGCGCGAGCCCGGGCCGTCTGGCCCATGGTCTGGCGAGTCGCCGCGCCGGCGTCGCGGGCCGTGACCAGTGCGGCAGCCCAGGCCTCCGCGTCACCCGGCGCGACCAGCCAGCCGGTTTCGCCCGGCAGCACGGTCTCGCGCGCGGCCCCGTGATCGGCGGCCAGAACGGGGCGTCCCATCACCTGCGGCTCGACTGCGGTGCGACCGAAGGCTTCGGGTTCCAGCGAGGGCGCGATGGCCAGGTCGGCCAGCAGATAGGCGGCGGGCATGTCATCGCAATGGCCGACGATCTTGACGTCATCCTGCAGGCCCGCAGAGGCGATCTGGGCTTCCAGCTCGGCGCGATAGGCCTTGCGGCCCTGATCGTCGCCGACCAGCAGCAGCAGCACCTGGGCGCCGCCGGCGGCCTTGAGCTGAGCCATGGCCTCGATCAGAAGGGCCTGGCCCTTCCAGCGGGTCAGGCGGCCGGCCAGCAGTACCTTGAGGCGGCGCTCATCGGCGGCGATCCCCCAGGCCGTGCGCAGGGCCTCGATCCGGTCGGCGCTGACCATGCCGGGTTCAAAGCGGGTCAGGTCGACGCCGCGCGGGATGGCCACCACGCGGTCGGGATCAATGCCGTGTTCCTTGATCACATGCGCGCGGGTGTATTCGGAATTGGCGATCACCAGGTCACCCTTGGTCATCACCGCATTGTACCAGCGCTTCAGGTTCGAGCGGGCGTTATAGACGCCGTGATAGGTGGCCACGAACGGCACCTTGGTGGCATGGGCGGCCCACAGGGCGCTGAAAGCCGGGGCGCGGGAGCGGGCGTGGACCAGGGTCACCTTCTCGCGGCGGATCAGGTCGATCAGCCGCGCGGCGTTGCCCAGCATGATCAGCGGGTTCTTGGTCTGGGCCGGCATCTGGGCCAGACGGCCGCCGTCGGCTTCCAGCCGCGAGGCCATGCGTCCGCCCTTTGTCGCGACCAACGCCTTGCCGCCTTGCGCCACGACGGCGTGAGCGACATCTATCGTCGTCTGCTCAGCGCCACCCGTTTCCAGTTCGGGGGTAACCTGCAGCAAGGTAAAATCGGCGGGAAGTGCGGGCACGCGACTCTCGGATGAGATGACGGGTTTAGTTAGCGAAAGGATCAAGGCCGCGCCATGACCGAATACCCGGAGTTCCTGGTTAGCGCCGACAATCAGCGCCTGGCCTATCGTCTGGTGGCCGGCGAGGGGCCCACAGTGGTCTGGCTGGGCGGTTTTCACTCCGACATGACCGGGACCAAGGCCCAGATACTGGCCGATCATGCGCTGGCGACGGGCGGGGCCTATCTGCGCTTCGACTATTTCGGCCACGGCGAGTCGGACGGCGCGTTTCGCGACGGCACGATCAGCCGCTGGCGCGACGACGCCCTGGCGGTGATCGACGACCTGACCGAAGGGCCGCTGGTGTTGGTGGGATCGTCGATGGGCGGCTGGATCGCTTGTCTGGCGGCCATGGCGCGGCCGGACCGGGTGAAAGCCATGGTGCTGATCGCCCCGGCGCCCGACTTCACCGAAAAGCTCATGGAGCCTGACCTGTCTGACGAGGCCAGGGCGGCCATCGCCCGCGACGGCTTCTGGATCCGCCCCTCGGAGTACGATGACGGCGGATACGCCATCACCCGGCAGCTGCTGGCGGACGGCGCGCGGTGGTCGATCCTGCCCGGGCCCGTGGCCATCGACGTGCCGGTGCGGGTGCTGCAAGGCGGCGCAGACCCGGACGTGCCGTGGACCCACGCCCTGGCCCTGGCCAACGCTTTGACCAGCCAGGACGTGGTCTTCACCCTGATCAAGGACGGCGACCACCGTCTGTCGCGCCCGCAGGACCTGGAGCGGTTGGTGGCGGCGGTGATCGAGGCGCGGTCGCTGGTCGAGGTCGATGACGATCCGGTCGCGCGGCGGCTGGCGAGGGCGGCGCGGGCTCGCGGCGCGAGCCTGGCCTCGGCGGCGGCCTGGGCGGCGGCAGATATTGGGCCGGACGAGGAGTAGGGAGCTTCGAGAGCGCGGCGGCTCAATTGGCCTCGGCGGCAAGCCAGTCTTCGCTTCTCAGGCCATCCACCCGTCGAAATTCTGCGAGGTTGCCGGTAATGACGACCAGGCCCCGAGATCGAGCGTGGCCTGCAATCAAGAGGTCGTAGCCGCCGATCATATTGCCTGATTGCTCCAGTACCGCGCGAATATCAGCCGCGTGATCAGCTGCGGCCGCATCGAACGTCAGGACATCGAGCTTGGCCGCGAACCGTTCGACCTCATTGCGATTGTGTTCGGGTCTCGCCGATTTGGCCGCGCCATGAAGCAATTCCGTCAGAATGATCGTCGAGATGCAAAGGGCGTCCGCGTTCAGGTTGAACCTGTCCTTCACGCCTTGGGGCCGGTCTCTGAGCACACGAATGCACAGATTGGTGTCCAGCATGTAGCGCAGCATCAGAGCGCTTCGCGAGATTGAACGGGGGGCTGTTCTCGCTCGCCGAGCTCGACGCCGGGGGCCAGGAAGAACTCATCCCACACGGCGTCTGAAGGCACGATGACCCGGCGATTGCCGTCGCGCAGCACGGTTACCGACCGCACGCCATCGGGAAAGGCCACATCCTTCGGCAAGCGGACGGCCTGCGAGCGATTTGACTGGAACAGCGTTGTCTTGGTCATGTTCAGTTCCGGGATATACGTAATGTATATCCCGGGCTCGGATCGCGGTCTAGCCTCCACCCGCCAAGATCGCCCTCAACCCCTCGCGATAGGTCGGATATTTCGGCCGCCAGCCCAGTTCCGCCTTGGCCCGAGCGTTCGAGACCCGCTTGTTCTCGGCGTAGAACCGCCGCGTGGCGGGTGACAGGCCAAGGGCGTCGAACGGCAGGTCGGGCGGCACGGGCACGCTCAGCAAGCGGGCGGCATGTTCCATCACGTCCTGCGGTGGGGCCGGCTCGTCGTCGCAGAGATTGTAGATCCCGCCAGCCTTCGGTTGGTCGAGCGAGGCCAGCAGGCCGCTGACGATGTCGTCTAGATGGATGCGACTGAACACCTGGCCGGGCTTGACCAGGCGGCGGCCTTCGCCGACCCGCAGGCGATCCAGGGCGCTGCGGCCGGGGCCATAGATGCCGGGCAGGCGGAAGGTGGTCACGGTCAGGCCCATACCGCGCCCGACCTGGCGCCAGTCGCGCTCGGCCCCGACCCGGCGGGCGCCCTCGACCGACTGGGCCTTGAGCGGCGAGGTCTCGAACACCCAGCGGCCGTCGAAGTCGCCATAGACGCCGGTGGTCGACAGATAGCCTATCCAGTCCGGGAAGGCTCCCGTCTGGGCCAGGGCCGGGATCACCGACTCCAGCGCCGCGCAGCCGTCTTCGCCGGGCGGGGAGGTGATCAGCACCGCATTGACCCCAGTCAGGGCCTTGGCCATGGCGTCACGGTCGTTCGGATCGGCGGGTTCGATGCCGGCCGCCCGCAGCGTCGCCGCCTGCTCCGGCGAGCGCGCCGAGGCGGCGATTTCCCAGCCCCGGGCCCGCAGCGCCTGGGCGAAAGCTGCGCCGACATAGCCCAGACCGAACACGAACAGACGCAAGTTGGAAGCTCCGCCACCCTGAAAAACAGGGGCTGAATGAGCCCTCGAAAGACCACGCTCCGCAACCCCTCAAAGGGCGCTTGCCAAGGCGAGATCGCTCTGCCATAAGCCGCTTCCTCATCGCGGGGCGGTTCTTTCGCTTCCAAGATGCGGGCGTAGCTCAGTGGTAGAGCACAACCTTGCCAAGGTTGGGGTCGAGAGTTCGAATCTCTTCGCCCGCTCCATTTCTCCCCCCTTGGAGAGTGGAACGAGACCCGAGAAATCAGGATGCGGGCGTAGCTCAGTGGTAGAGCACAACCTTGCCAAGGTTGGGGTCGAGAGTTCGAATCTCTTCGCCCGCTCCAATTTCTCTTAAGTCCCCGCAGATCAGACCCGCCAGGGCTGCCCAAAAGGGCGAGTGGCCTTTGGCCTCGTCTCGATTCCTGATCTAACGCTTTTGCATCGCGTTTTCGGGGACGTTCATGACCAACCGCCATCCTGCTCGCTGGGCCGTTTCCGGCCTGATGATCGCCGCCTTGATGACGGGGACCGCCGCTTGGGCCCATCCCGATGGCGACCAGCTTTCCCAGGCCATCAAGACCTATGAAGCGGCCAATGCCGGTGGCGAGGATGATGACGGGGGCGGCACCGAGGCCGCGCGCTGGCGACTGCCACCCGTGGGGCCGGCGGCCGATGCGGCCCGCAAGGCCAAGCTGTCCCATGCCCAGAGCCTGCTGACCGGCGTCATCGTCGAGCGCCTGAATCCCGATGAGCGCCTGACCTTTCAACTGCTCAACTTCGCAATTGCCGAGCGCCTTGAGGGCCTGTCGTTCGACGAGTCGCGCATGCCGTTCAGCAGCGATGGCGGCTTTGATGTCACCTTGCTGTATCGCGCCAACGGCATGCGGCTAAAGACCGAGGCCGAGGCCGCCAAGTGGCTGGAGCTTCTGGCCAAGACCCCTGACTGGTACGACGCCAACATCGCCAATGCCCGGCGCGGCGTCGCCACCGGCTTCGTTCAGGCTACGCCCACCGCCCAGTCGGTGCTCGACCGCGCCAGGCGCACGGCCGCGACCCCGGTGGCGGAAGAGCCCCTGCTGGCGCCCCTGCGCGCGCTGCCGGCCAGCATGCCCGCCGACCGCAAGGCGGCCCTGATCGCCCAGGGCGAAAAGGTGCTGGCCGAGAAGGTCGCCCCGGCCCGGGCCGGCTTCGTCACCTTCATGGAGACCGAGTATCTGCCCAGGGCCGCCAGGAGTCTGGCCGCCGTCGATCTGCCCGATGGCCAGCGCTACTATGCCTTCCTGGCCCGTCGCCACACGACCACGGCCATGACGCCCGACCAGATCCACGACATTGGCCGCAGCGAGGTGGCGCGCATCCGCGCCCGGATGCAGACGGTGATGACCCAGACCGGTTTCAAGGGCACCCTGCCGGAGTTCATCGCCTATCTGCGCAAGGACCCCAGGTTCTATGCGACCAGCCGCCAGCAACTGCTGGAAAAGGCCAGCGAGATCGCCAAGCGCGCTGACGACCAGCTGCCGGCCCATTTCGGCGTCCTGCCGCGCCTGAGCTATGGCGTGCGACCCGTGCCGGCCAGCATCGAGAAGGGTTACACCACCGGCCGTTACTTCGGCGGAGATCCCAAGGTCGGCCGGGCCGGAGGGCTGATGATCAACACCTCCGAGCTGGACCAGCGGGCCCTGTATGAGTTGCCGGCCCTGGTGCTGCACGAGGGCGCGCCCGGGCACCACACCCAGACCTCTCTGGCCCAGGAACAGGCGGATGTGCCCGAGTTCCGCAAGGGCCTCTATTTCAATGCCTTCGGAGAGGGCTGGGGCCTCTATTCCGAATGGCTGGGCGAGGAGATGGGGATCTATCGCGATCCCTATGAACTGTTTGGCCGCCTGTCCTACGAGATGTGGCGCGCCTGCCGGCTGGTGGCCGACACCGGCATGCACTGGAAACGCTGGAGCATCGACCAGGCCCGCGCCTGCTTCACCGACAATACCGCCCTGTCACCGGTCAATATCGAGGTGGAACTGGCCCGCTACGTGTCGTGGCCCGGCCAGGCCCTGGCCTACAAGATCGGCGAGCTGAAGATCCTGGAACTGCGCAAGCGGGCCGAAACCACGCTGGGCGACAGGTTCGACGAGCGCAAGTTCCACGACGCCGTGCTTCTGCAGGGGTCGATGCCGATGGCCGTGCTGGAGCAGCGGATCGACGCGTGGATCGCCGCGCAGAAGGGATAGGCGGGGCTTGAGCGTGGGTGAGCGGGAGCGCCGCCTTCCCGTCGCAAACGCGCGCGCCCTCTAACCCTCCGCGCTGAAACCGACTATCAGAAGGAAAACGCGAAGGGAAACCGGTGTCATGGCTAGGATCACCGTGCTGGGCGAATGCATGGTCGAGATGTCGCCGGACGGATCGTCCGATGACGGGGTGCCGCGCTACCGGATGGGCTTTGCGGGCGATACCTTCAACACCGCCGTCTACATGTCCCGGCTGGGCGACGAGGTGGCCTATTGTACGGCGCTTGGCCAAGGCGATCCGTTCAGCGAGGGCGTACTGTCGGCCATGCGCCGCGAGCGTCTGGACACCCGTCTGGTGCGCGAGGCGCAGAACCGCCTGCCAGGCCTCTATGCCATCGTGCTGGACCACAGCGGCGAGCGGAAGTTCCACTACTGGCGCGAGCGGGCCCCGATCCGCGACCTTTTTTCCGAGCACACCGCCGACCAGCTGATCGAGGCCGCCAAGGCCAGCGACCTGGTCTATCTGTCCGGCGTCACCCTGGCGGTGATCGGCGACATCGGTCGGGCGCGGCTGAAGGACATCCTGGCCTATGTGCATTCGCTGGGCGTGGCCGTGGCCCTGGACTTCAACTATCGGCCCGCTCTGTGGGCCAGCCCCGAGGCGGCCCGCGCCGCGCTCGACGGGGTCGTCCCCTCGTGCCGCTACATCTCGCTGAGCAGCGAGGATTCCCGCCCGCTCTATGGACGCGAGGCCGAGGAGCTGGCTGCGCAGTGGACCAAACAGGGGGCTGAGGTGGTGGCCCGCGACGAGAGCCACGCGGTCAATGTGCATCGCCCCGAGGGCCGCATCGCCACGCCGGCCCCGCCGCGCGTCAAGGCCCTGGACACCACCGGCGCGGGCGACAGCTTCAACGCAGCCTATCTGTCGGCTCGGATGGCGGGGCTGCCGGTCGAGACAGCGGTCGCGCGGGCCCATCGCCTGGCCGCCATTGTCGTGTGTCACCGCGGCGCCATCGCGCCGCACGGAGTACCGCTGCGCCTTGATGTCTCATAGGGCGCGTCGGCCGATAGCGGTGATCGGTCTGACAGTGCCTGGCGCTCTGGCGACTCCCGGCCCGCACCCTGTCCTATCCCCGTGCTGGAACGGGGATAGGACAGTATCGGACGTAGGATTTTCAACGGCTTATTTTCCTACTTGTGCGTCACGATAGGAAAATTATCCTCATCAACAGAATCTAAGCCTAACATTGAGTCGTGGTCGCTGGATCGCGATCTCGATTGGAGGACGCCATGTTGGTTCAAGCTCTTGAGGATATCTGGGCGATCACGCCCGATCCGCGTCGCGACCGTCTCGCGGTCGCCTTCGTCACCCATCTGGTCGCCATGGCGACTGATGTTTCGCCGGGGGACATCTCGGCGCACAAACGCTCCACGCTCGCCGCCGCCCGGGCCCGGCAGATCGCCATCTACCTGACGCACGTCACGTTTCATTGGCCGCTCAACCGGGTGGCCTTCGCGTTCGGGCGCGACCGCACCACCTGCGCTCACGCCTGCCATCGGATCGAGGACATGCGCGAGGACGCGGGCTTCGACGCCAAGCTGGTTACGCTGGAGGCCTGTCTGCAACAGGCACCGCGCCACAGTCTGGAGGGCGCGCGATGAGCGCAACCCCAGACCTGGCCACCGAGCATCTGGCCTTGCGCGCCGCCCGTCTGCTGGCCCGTCCTGGCGCGGTGATCGAGGCGGCGCCGCTGGGCTATGCGGTGCGGTTTGGACCTAACCGCCGGCGGCGGCCGATGCTGGTTATCGACGAGACGGCTTTTGAGGCGCTGGTCCGTCTGGCCACGCTCAAGCCGAGGGCGCTGGGCGGCTGGTCCCTGATCTTCACGTCGCCGGTCAGGCCCGCACCGCCGGTCGGTCGTCCAGGGGTGATCGAGGGCGAGGTGATCCTGGAGGAACCGGGCGTCGGTCGCTCCGCCTTCAAGGCCAATCTGGGGGAGTCGCCCCTGGCCTGGCTGGCGCGTCGTCGCGACGGCAAGGGCCGGCCCTGGATCTCGCCGGTCGAGGCGGCGGCGGGTGAGCGTCTGCGCGAGGACTTTCACCGGGCGGGAACCCTGGGCCGGCTGACCATGAACTGGGACGCCTCGCCCCGCTCGGGTGGCGGCGGGCCCCGCCTGGACCCCGCCGAACGCGCCAGGGCCGCCAAGGACCGCATCGCAGCCGCGCTGGAAGCGGCCGGTCCGGGCCTGCGCGAGATCCTCGAACATGTCTGCCTGGCGGGCACCGCTCTGGAGGCCGCCGAGCGGTCGCTGGGCCTGCCGCGTCGGGCGGGCAAGACGGTGCTGAAACTGGCCCTGCAGCGACTGGTCGTTCACTACCGCATGGCCTGAACGCGAAAAGGGCGGGACCCTTCGGTCCCGCCCTCGTCATGATTGTCTTCCCGGCCAAGCGCGAAGCGCGCCGAGCCGGGACCAGGGCAAGCGCCGCGTGTCCGGCGATCCCGGTTCTACGCGCTTCGCGCTTGACCGGGATGACAGCCTTTTAGTGTTTCAGCATGTGCTTGATGTCGCGCATCTGGTCGTGACCGGACTTCACCGAGGTCCAGGCCTTCTCGATGACCGCGCGGGTATGGGCGTCGACATCGGTGTCCTGCATGGCCTTTTCGTACTTGGCCTTGATGAAGTCCTCGCCGGACTCGACCTCGTTGATCACCGCCTCGTCGCCCTTGGACAGGCTGTCGCGCAGATTGACAAACACGCGGTGGGCGGCGGCCAGGATCGTACCGTCGTCCTTGGGCTCGCCGCCAAGCCGGCGAACCTCGTCCTGCAGTTCCGTGGCGACGGTGCGACGTTCCTGGGCGCGCTGTTCGAACAGCATCTTGTAGCGCTGGGCGTCGGCGTCCTGGGCGGCTTCGTGATAGCCGTCTGCGCTGTCGATGGTGGTCTCGACCAGGCTATTGACGAGCTTGATGTGGTCTTCGTTGGTATGGGTCATGGGGTGTCCCTTCAGAATGGAGATCAGCTAACGCGGCGGGGGAAAGGGCGGTTGCGGTCAGGCCAGCTTCTTGCCCAAAAATCCCCAGGCCGTCGTCGCGGCTGCGATCACCGGGCCACGGGTGCGCGGGTTGATCAGCAGAACGGCGGCCACGCCGGCACCAAGCAGGGCCAGGACCAGCGGAACCTTCTTTCCGGCCAGGGTGATCTTGCCGTGCTGATCCGGCGTAAGGGCGTAGTCAGGGGTTGGGGCGACCAGGTCGCGGCCGGCGTCCTCGGTCTTGTGGCCAAGCAGGCTGGAGATCTTGCTGGCGGCGCGCGAGCGCTTGGCGGCGGGCGGCGTTGCGCCATAGAGGGAGTCGTAGGCGACCATGGGGAGGCTCCTGGCTGGGGTTGCCTCCGATAACGCGATGATCGGCCAAGCGATCCCTCGCCTTGCTCAGTCTTCGCCGGTTTCCAGCTTGGCCCCGACATGGGCGATACCCAGCTGGCGAGCCCGTGCGACCTGCCTGTGGCGCTCGGCGTAACGCGCCCTGCTGGCCTCGTCGCGGTGGTCATGGCAGGCGGGACAGGCGACGCCCTCGACATAGAGCGGTGAGGCCTTCTGTTCCGGACTGACCGGTCGGCGACAGGCGCGGCACAGGCCATGGGTTCCGGGCGACAGGCCATGACCGACCGCGACGCGCTCGTCGAACACGAAGCATTCGCCGCGCCACAGGCTCTCAGGTTCCGGAACCTGTTCCAGATAGTCGAGGATGCCGCCCTTCAGGTGGAAGACGTCCTCGATCCCCTCCGACTTCAGGAAGGCCGTCGACTTTTCGCAGCGGATGCCGCCGGTGCAGTACATGGCCACCTTGAGCGGTGGAGCGTCCGGCCCGCGCTGCGCGTCAAGGTCCTGTCGGTAGTCGCGGAACCAGTCGGGGAAGGCCGAGAAGCTGGTGGTGTGCGGATCAACCGCGCGCGCGAAGGCGCCGATGGCGACCTCGTAGTCATTGCGGGTGTCGATCACCAACACGTCAGGATCGGCGATCAGCGCGTTCCAGTCGGCAGGTTCGACATAGTCCCCGGCATTGGCGGCGGGATCCAGGTCTGGAAGGCCCAGGGTAACGATCTCTTTCTTCAGCCGCACCTTCATGCGGTGGAAGGGCATGTGGTCGGCCCAGGCGGTCTTGGGTGTCAGGTCGGCGCAGCCGGGCAGGGCGCGGATATGGGCCAGCACGGTCTCGATGGCGGCGTCGGTTCCGGCGATGGTGCCGTTGATCCCCTCCCGCGCCAGCAGCAGGGTGCCTTTGACGCCGAGCTCGCAGCATGCCCTGGCCAGCGGGCCTTGCAGGCCCGCCGGATCGTCGAACTGCGTGAAGCGGTACAGGGCGGCAACGCGGAAGGCTGGGGTCTCAGTCGTCATCGGAATGAGGGCATAGGTAATTGCGGCCGGGGTCTCAAGCGCCAGTGGAACAAACATTCGCTTAGGCGGTTAAGCTGGCATGAGCATCCTGATCGTCGTCATCATCGCCCTGGTCCTCCTCGGACTCGCCCTTTACGTCGTGCAGCGGTCACCGATTCCGTCGCCAGTGAACTGGATCATCCAGCTTCTCCTGGTGGTGGTCGCGATCCTGTTCATCGGTAATCGCGCGGGTTTCTTCTAGAGCGTTATTCGGCGAAGCGGATACCGGTTCGCCGCCGAAATAACGCGTCAAAACAAGACTCTAGAACAAACGACATGATTCAGTCATGGCGACCTTTGCTCTAGGCGTCAAACCCCTTCAGCGCGGCTAGCCCACGACGGCCTGGGCGTCGCGCTGGATACGGGCGACCATCGCCTTGAGCCCGTTCGAACGCTGCGAGGACAGAGCCTCTGACAGGCCAAGCCTGTCCATGGCCGCCTTGGCGTCAAAGGCCGCGATATCGCCTGCCGGCTGGCCTGAATAGAGCCGCAGCAGAATCGCGATGAGACCACTGACGATATGGGCGTCGCTGTCGCCGCGAAACGCGATCGAACCGTCACCCTTGGGCTCGGTGACCAGCCACACCTGGCTGGCGCAGCCGCGCACCTTGTTGGCTTCCGAACGCTCGGCGTCGCTGAGCGACGCTAGGTCGCGGCCGAGCTCGATCACATAGCGATAGCGCTCTTCCCAGTCCCCCAACAGTTCGAACTCGTCGGTGAGTTCCGCGAGGGCGGCGTCCATGGGGCGTGTCATGGCCGCCACTTAGGGGCGCGGCCGGCCGCTGGCAAGGCTCAGGCTTCGACCAGAGCGACCTGAGCGGTCAGGCCCGCGCCCGGATGCGAGGTCAGGCGCAGCGTCCCACCCATCGCCCGGGCCAAAAGATCCACGATCGGCAGGCCAAGGCCGGCGCCTTCGCTGGCTCGGGTCAGGGTGGACCCTCCCTGCTCGAAGGGCCGCAGCAGACGTGGCAGATCTTCGGGCTCGACACCCGGCCCCTGGTCGGCGATGGAGATCTCGACCATCCCGCCCGGCAGGGTCTGGGCATAGATGCAGACCTCACTGCCCACCGGCGAATGGCTGACGGCGTTTTGCAGCAGGTTGCCCAGCATGGTTCGAAGGCCCCGGCTGTCGGCCAGCACGAAAGGCAGGCTCCCCGCGCCGGGAACCGTCACCGTTACCTGACGCAGGGCGATCTCGGCCTTCAATTGGTCGACCACATCCTCGATGGCCTCATCCAAGCCCTCGGAGGCGAGGTCCAGATCGGTGACGTGACCTTCCAGACGCGCGATCTCGACGATCTGGTTGACCAGTTTCAGCAACTTCAAACCGCTGTCGTGCACGATCCTGGCGTATTCGAGGTACTGGGGCGAACCCAGGGAGCCGTAAAGTTCGCGCGACAGGATCTCGGAAAAGCCGATGACAGCGTTGAGCGGTGTGCGAAGCTCGTGGCTCACCATGCGCAGGAACGAGCGCTTGCGGTCGTCCAGCGCGGCCCGACGACGCGCATGAGCCGCTGTCCGTCGCGCGGTCGATGCGTCGTACAAGGGCGATGCGTCGAGAGACGCCAGTTCTGGCATGCGATAGGCTCCCGGACGTTCTGTCCGCGTTGGCTCAGTCGGCAAGAATGCCTCAAGGCGCTTACTATTCCGTTTCCGTCCACAGGCCCTCCACCGCGAATGATCGCTCGAGGATTGAGTGGTCTGGAGGGAAGCTCCAAGGCGCGTTAAGGTTTGGCGACGGCGCTGATTGGCGCCGCAACGAAAGATGTCGCCCGGTTTGGAATTTGAACTGCTACCGGACCCGTTCAAGCGGCCTGCGCGCACCTCGCGCGGCCTAAGCCCAGCGCGCGTATGGCGCTTGGGCTGGCTGGCGGCGATCGGCGTGGCGGCTTTCACGACGGCCTTCCTGCCCGGCGAGTTTAGTTGGCCGGTCTGGGCGGCGTTCCTGGCGGGCGCTGCGCCGGCCCTTCTGTCGCTGCCCTTGCCGGGCGAAAGCACGAAGGAAGACGATCGCGTTCAGTCGATCCTGCTGGTTTTGTGGGCGGTGGGCGGATCTGCCGCAGCCGTGCTGACCGGCGGTGTTTCCGGCGCGATGGCCGCCTGGTGCCTGGCCCCGGTGGCCGCCGCCTCGACCCTGACCTCCTCGCGCCGCCTGGCCGAGGGCGCCGCCCTGTCGCTGATCGGCGGCAGCGTGGCGGCCTTGACCCAGCTTTCGGGTCTGGCCCCTGCAGCGCCGACCGGCGCCCTGTCCTTCATCCTCGGCTTCCTCGCCCTGACCACCACCGGGCTTGGCCTGGCCTCGGGCCTGCTGCTCGGCCACCGTCGTTTCGGCGCGCGCGATGTTCGCCACAGCGCCGAGATGGCGGCGCTGGAGGTGATGCTGGACGGGCTTCCGCAGTTGGCCATCGCCGTGACCACCAAGGGCCAGGTCACCGTGGTGCGCGGCTCGCCGCCGCCGGGCGTGACTATCGCCGACATCGTCAATCGTGGCCTGGCCGGTGCCGCTGCGCCCAATGACCGCCAGCGCGTGGGCGGGGCCATTGCCCAGGCCTTCCGCGAGGGCCAGGTCAGCCTGACCTTCAGTCCCGCCCTGGGCGTGGAGCGGATCGTGGCCCTGGACCTGCAGCGCGCCTCGCCGGTGATGCTGGTGGGTCTGCTGCGCGACGTGACGGTGGAGCGCAACCGCGAGTCCAGCCTGGATCGCGCCCGTTCGGACGCCGAGGCCCTGGCCGCCGGCCGCGCCCGTTTTCTGGCCAATATGAGCCACGAACTGCGCACGCCGCTGAACGCCATCATGGGCTTTTCGGACATCATGCGCTCGCGGATGTTTGGACCTCTGACCGACCGTTATGGCGAATATGCCGAACTGATCCACGAGAGCGGCGGTCACCTGCTGGACCTGATCAACGACGTGCTCGACATGTCGAAGATCGAGGCCGAACGCTTCGAGCTGTCGCGCGGCGTGTTCGACGCCCGCGAGGCGATGACGGCGGCGATGCGGCTGATGCGCGTCCAGGCTGACGGCGTCGGCGTCCAGCTGCGCGGCGTGCTGCCCCCCAATGACCTGGAAGTCGACGCCGACCGCCGGGCGCTGAAGCAGATCGTCCTGAACTTGATCTCCAACGCCCTGAAGTTCACCCCGCGCGGCGGCCAGGTGACGGTCACCGCCGATGGCTATGACGGGGTGCTCGAGATCGTGGTCGCCGACACCGGCGTGGGCATAAGCCCCGAGGACCTGGAACGCCTGGGCCGCCCGTACGAGCAGGCCGGGGGCTCTGACCAGCGCGCCATGGGCACGGGGCTGGGCCTGTCGCTGGTGCGCGCCTTCGCCAAGCTGCATGGCGGCGAGATGCATATCGAAAGCCGGATGGGCGCGGGCACGAGCGTCTCGGTGCGCCTGCCGGTCCTGCTGGCTCCGCTGAAGGCCCCGACCCCGCCGTCCGAACCGCCGACCAAGCCGGAAGCCGCCGCGCCGGTGCCGGAGCCCGAGCCGCCGGCCAGTCTGGGCGACAATGTCATCGCGTTCGCGCCGCGGTAGTTACCGCAGGAACGCTCGGCCAGCCGCGAAGTCTCCGACCTCGACATAGGCCTTGCGCACCACGTCGCTGCCGTTGCGGCCGGCGAAGGTGAACTCGATGGTCACGGCCTCGCGTGGGTCGAGCAGCGACAGGGCGTCAGCCGTCGCGACCGGAAAGCGGAAGCCCATCCCGGTCTTGGCGCCGGTCGGCAGCAGGGTCAGGGCCGCCTGTTCGCGGGTTTCGGCGTTAAACACCTGGCTGGCCGAGCGCGGCGCGACCTTGGCTGACAGGCTGCGACCGCCGCGGGCGTCGATATAGGGACCCTGGGTGCGGGCCGGGTCGCGCATCACCACGCGGGCGGCATAGGGCTGGGCGCCGTCGGCGAAGGTCGCCACAGCGGTCACCGCCTTGGCGCGGCCGCTGAGGCCGAAGATCAGGCGGTCGGGGCCGAAGTTGCTGGGCTGCGACAGGCGCCAGACCGGGAAGGTCGCCGAGACCGGGCGGTCGGCCTGCCAGGTCGCAACATCGCCCGGATAGGTCATCTTTTGCAGGGTGGCATAGGCCTCGAAGGCTCCGCGAACCCGATCAGCGGCGGTGGTCAGGTCTTTGGAATTACAGGCGGCCGAGGCGGCCTTGGACCGCGCGCGGCCTTCCACTGCCTCGACCTGGGCCTGGGTGGCGCCCGAGCGCAGGGTTGCGCCGCGCGCCTGGGCTCGCGCTGCATCGAGCGCCGAGCCGATGGCGGGCGCGAAAAGCCGGCAACGGCCGTCGGCGGCCGTCATCAGGGTGCGCTCATAGAGTTGGTCGGCGGCGTTTGCGGCAAGCAGGGGGCCGGGCGATGTCAGAAACACCGCGCCGGCCAGGAGCCCCATCCACCGCGCCGTGCGACCTTTAAGACGGTTCATCAGCGTCGTTTTCTCGTATGCTTCGAGACTTGGAGGGCCACCCTAGCGGCCTTGTGGTTGCGGTTCGGTTAGCATGTTGTTGTCGACGGATATCTGGGTGAGCGCGCTGATCCGCCGCGCCGAACTCGGCGGGGCCTTCGCCACCGTGGCCCGCAAGGGCGACGCCAAGGCCGGCGCGGTGCTGGTCAAGGCCGTCGATCGCCGCGAAAACAAGGCCCGGCTGTTCGCCGAGGCGACGCGAGGTGACGGCGAGCGCTTCTGGATGCAGCCGACCAAGTCGGATTTCGAGCCGGATCTGGACGCCTATGCTCAGCGCGCGGCGCGCATCGATCCCGACATCTGGGTGATCGAGATCGAGGATCGTGACGGGCGTCATTTCCTGACCGAGGCCGTTGAAGAGTAGCTGAAGCGATCTACGGGCGGCGGGCCGTTCTGTGGATGGCTCTCCTTCTCAGTCCCGTTAACCGCACTCCTACACCGGACTTAAAGCCCGGTGCGGCATTCTCTGCGTGTCCAGTCGCCCTCAGAGATTTCCCCCGCCTCGCCATGCTTTTCCTGATGAACGATGTCGTTTTCAGCTTCGATGTGGCCGATCTGGCTCCGCCGATGGCGCATGATCGCTTTGCGAAGCTGTCGTTGAACTACGTCAGCGAACTGGGGCGGGAGCTGTATGCGGAAGAGCCGCTGCTGCACATCAAGGATCCCGAGCGGACTCAGCGCCTGGCCTCGCTGATCATTTCCAAGGCTCCGGAGATCAATGCCGCCCTGTTCGTCGCGCCGGGTCGCGGCTGCCTGACTGATCAGGTGCAGGTCCGTTACGCGCAGATCGGTATCGAGGTCATGGGCGCGCTGATGACCCGCCAGAAGGCGGGTTCGCTGACCAATATCGAGGCTGATCGCCAGGTCTGGCGTCGCCTCGCGGCCTGATTTTCCGCCAGGCCTCTACAGGACCAGGGCGATCAGCCACCTTAAGGTGACAGCTGCGGCGACCAGTCCGCCGATGGTGATTGTCATGCGCAGCACGCTGGATTCGGCGCGCGGCCGCTCGAACCGCAGGGTTCGTCCCAGAGGGCCATCTTGGTTTCTTCACCGGGCCGGACGCTCTCAATAAGCGCCGCGTTCCTGACCGTCGGCGCATGACTCCAATCCCCCGGCAGGAAAAAGGGGGCATTGGTCGCCGCGTCGGGCGGCGTCTGGTCGCAACGGCGCGGGTGAAAAGGTCGGTCGCCGACGCGCGCCAGGTGATCGTCATTTAAGCACTACCGGCCTGTCGCGTGGCGTTCATGCCCGCTTTATATGCCCGGCCCCAGTAACAAACGGGGCTCGCCGACTCATGACGCTTATGAATTCCGCCGCCTGGACCGTTCTGGCCCTGGCCATCGCCACGCCGGTCTGGGCTCAGGCGCCAGCTGTCGCAGCTCAGGGCGCAGTAGTCACCGAGATCGAGGCTGTGGTGGTCACGGGCACCCGGCGTACCAACCGCACCGCCTTCGAGTCGGCTGCCCCGGTCGATGTGGTGTCGCGTGAGGCGCTGGAAAGCATCGCTTCCGACGAAATCATGAACAAGCTGCAGGCCACGACGCCGTCGTTCAATGTCCAGCGCCTGCCCGCCGCCGATGGCCAGGCCTTCGTGCGGCCCGCCACCCTGCGCGGCCTGTCCCCCGACCAGACCCTGGTGATGGTCAACGGCAAACGCCGGCACCGCTCGGCGGCCCTCGGCGGTCGCGGCCAGCAAGGTGTCGACATGGCCCAGTTCGCCGCCAGCGGCATGGAGCGGATTGAGGTCCTGCGCGACGGCGCCTCGGCGCAATACGGCTCCGACGCCATCGCCGGCGTCATCAACATCATTCTCAGCGACCGCCTGGGCTTCAGCGGCTTTGCCCAGACCAGCCAGTATTATGAAGGCGACGGGGCCAAGCTCGAGATCGGCGGCCGCTATGGCGTCAAGCTGGGCCAGCAGGGCTATCTGGTCGCCGGGCTGGACTATACCGACGCCGAGGCCACCTCGCGCACGCGCCAGCGTCCCGACGCCATCGCCTTCCAGGCCGCCAACCCGACCCTCAAGGTGCCTAACCCCGTCCAGCGCTGGGGTCAGCCGGACCGCACCGCCTGGCGCGGTACGCTGAACGCGGCCCTGCCGCTCTCCGAAGCGATCGAGGCCTATGGCTTCGCGACCTATACTGACAGCTCGGGCGTCACCGATTTCAACTGGCGCAATCCGGCGACCGACAGCTCGTATCGCGCCAGCACGGCGTTTCCGGGCTGGACCCTCAAAACCCTGTACCCGACCGGCTTCTCGCCAAGGTTTGGCCAGGACGAGACCGACTATCAGGCCAATGGCGGGGTGCGCGGTGATCTGGGAGCCTATCACTGGGATCTCGGCGCCGGCTTTGGCCGCGACGAGATCAACTACCGGCTGGAAAACAGCATCAACGCCTCGTTCGGCCCCAACTCGCCGACCAGCTTCGACGCAGGCGCGCTGATCCAGGAAGAAAAGACCCTCAATTTCGACGTCACCCGCCCGCTGGCCTGGTCATTCCTGGCCCAGCCGGCCAACCTGGCCATGGGTCTGGAAGCGCGCACCGAGACCTTTGAGATCGAGGCCGGTGAGCGCTATTCGTGGGATGTGGGCCCTGGCGCGGCCAGCGGCTTGCCCAGTGGCTCCAACGGCTTCCCCGGCTACAGCCCAAGCCAGGCGGGGTCTTGGGACCAGACCAGCTACGCCGGATATGTCGACCTGGACCTGCCGATCACCGACAAGTTCACCGCCGCCATCGCCGTCCGTCATGAGGACTTCTCGGAGTTTGGTTCGACCACCGACGGCAAGCTTACTGCACGTTACGAGATCACCCCGGACTTCGCCCTGCGCGGCGCGGTCTCCACCGGCTTCCGCGCGCCGACGCCGGGGCAGATCAACAGCACCCGCACCTCACAGGGGCTGAACACCACAACCCTGCAGCTGTTCACCTCGGGTCGTCTGGCCACCACCAATCCGGTGGCGGTGTTCTTCGGCGCCAAGCCGCTGCAGCCAGAAGCGTCGACCAACCTGGCCCTCGGCGCGGTCTATCGCCGAGCCGGCTTTACCACCTCGCTCGACTATTATCGGATCGACGTCGACAACCGCTTCGCCTCGTCACAGGGCTTTACGGTCACGTCGGCCATCAAGGCCCAACTGCTGGCCCTGGGCGTCCCCGGAGCAGACAGCTTGACGACGGTGTCCTATTTCACCAACGCCTTCGACACACGCACCCAGGGTCTGGACGCTGTGGCCGCCTGGAAGGGCGACTGGCTGGGCGGCAAGGTCGGCGTGACCGGCGCCGTGAACTGGAACGACACTCAGGTGCGCCGCGCCAACGCCGCCCAGATCAGCACCCTGGCCCGGATCAATATCGAAGACAGCCTGCCCGAATATGCCGGCAACCTGACCTTCGACTATGCCAAGGGCCGCTACAGCGTCATGGCGCGGGTGCGCTACACCGGCGAATGGACCGACGCCCAGCTGAACGGCACGGCCAACCTGATCCAGGTGTTCGGCGGCAAGACCTTCGTCGACCTGTCGGCGAGCGCCCAGATCAACGATGCGATGAAGCTGACCGTGGGGGCCGAAAATCTGTTCGACACCTATCCCGACGAGGCGACGTTCCAGGCCTCGCGCGGCCTGATCTATTCGCGCAACGCCGTCTATGACACCGACGGCGGGCTCTATTACGCCCGCCTGGCGGTGGCGTTCTAGATCCGACAAGAGGGCGGGCCTTCATGTCCGCCCTTAAGCCGGAAGGTGACAAATCGAGCCTGGACGGCTAACCCCGCGCCATGAGCACTTCCCCCGCCGCCCAGGCAGCCCGCCGGCGCACCTTCGCCATCATCAGCCACCCTGACGCCGGCAAGACGACCCTGACCGAAAACCTGCTGCTGGCCGGCGGCGCGATCCGCGCGGCCGGCGCGGTGCGGGCGCGTGGCCAGACCCGTCGCACCCAGAGCGACTGGATGAAGATCGAGCGCGAGCGCGGCATCTCGGTATCGGCCTCGGTGATGACGTTCGACCACGACGGTCTGATGTTCAACCTGCTCGACACCCCGGGCCACGAGGACTTCTCGGAAGACACCTACCGCACCCTGACGGCCGCCGACGCGGCGATCATGGTGCTGGACGCCGCCAAGGGTATCGAGCCCCAGACCCTGAAGCTGTTCGAGGTGTGCCGCCTGCGCGACATCCCGATCATCACCTTCATCAACAAGATGGACCGCGAGGCCCAGGACCCGTTCGAGCTGCTGGACGAGGTGTCGTCCAAACTGGCCCTGGATCCGGCGCCGCTGTACTGGCCGGCCGGGTCGGGCGGACGCTTCAAGGGCATGCTGGACCTGCGCAAGCAGACCTTCATTCCCTACGCCAAGAAGAGCTCGACGGACGACGAGGGCCATCCCGCGCCGGTCGCCCTGAACTCCAACGCCATCAGCCGCTTCCTCGACCCCGAGGAACAGGCCGAGGTCGAGGAGGGCGCGATGCTGGTCTCCGAGGCCGCCAAGCCGTTCGACGTGCAGAGCTTCCTGGAAGGCCACATGACGCCGGTGTTCTTCGGCTCGGCCCTGCGTCACTTCGGCGTGGCCGAGCTGCTGGCCGGCATCGGCGCCTATGCGCCCGCGCCGCATCCGGCCAAGGCCGTGCGCAATGGCGTCGAGACCCATGTCGCCCCTGGCGATCCCGAGGTGTCGGGCTTCGTGTTCAAGGTCCAGGCGAACATGGACCCCAATCACCGCGACCGGATCGCCTTCCTGCGTCTGACCAGCGGCCGCTTCACGCGCGGCATGAAGCTGAAGGCCCAGAACACCGGCAAGTCGATGAGCGTCAATGCGCCCGTGATGTTCTTCGCCTCCGACCGCGAACTGGCCGAGGACGCCTACGCCGGCGACGTGATCGGCATTCCCAACCACGGCGTGCTGCGGGTGGGCGACAGCCTGTCGGAAACCGGAACCCTGCGCTTCGCCGGCCTGCCCAACTTCGCCCCGGAAATCCTGCGCCGCGTGCGGGTCAAGGATCCGCTGAAGGCCAAGCACCTGAAGAAGGCGCTGGAAGGCCTGGCCGAGGAAGGCGTCACCCAGCTGTTCCGGCCGATGCTGGGCAGCTCCGACTTTATCGTCGGCGCCGTGGGCCAACTGCAGTTCGAGGTCATGGCCGACCGGTTGGGCGGCGAATACGCCCTCGACGTGATCTTCGAGCCCAGCCCCTATGCCGAGGCCCGCTGGATCAGCGGCGCGAGGGCCGATATCGAGGACTTCCAGGACAAGCACAAGACCGCCATGGCCACCGATATCGACGACCAGCCGGTGTTCCTGGGCAAGTCGTCCTGGGAAATCGGCTATGTCACCGAACGCTTTCCCAAGGTGCAGTTCGATCGGACGCGGGAGCGAGGGTGACCGCGCGCCTGACCATCGGTCTGGTCGCGCACGACGATCGCAAGGCCGACCTGATCGCGTCTGGCCCTGTCTAGAGCCCTTTCCGACCTGATGGCGTCATCAGGGTCGGGCGAAAAGGGCTCTAAATCAGAAGTTTAGAGCGTTTTTCGATCCGCTAACCGTTTCACGCTTAACGGAAAACGCTAGCCCGGGAACTTCAGCAGGTTCGGCTTGGGGATCGCGGCCTTGAAGCTGCCCCGCGTCTTGGCGGTGTCGAGACCGAAATCGGCCCAGGCGGCCAGAAACCCGGCGGCCGGCGCGTTGGCGGGCAGGGGCGTTAGGTTCAGGACGGGGCGGGCCGCGACTGCCGCTCGGGCGGACGCCCAGGCCTCGGGCTCGGCCGTGGCATAGGCGCCATCGGCGCTGACCAGTTCGGTCGCGAGGGCCGGGTCCTGGAAATACAGCGTCACGGCGGCGTTGGCGGATTGATCCGAGAGGCTGGCCAGGGCCTCGGTCAGGGCGATCAGCGACATGCGGGCGGCGCTGGTCCGCCGCTCGCCGCCGGCCGCGCCTTTGATCGCTTCGGGGCCGCTCGCGCCCTCCATCCGCCGCACGAAGGACCAGCCGCCATAGCCGGGGTCCGAGCGGCACAGGCTGGCGGTCCACAGAATGACGGTCATGGCGGGTTCCCTCGCACTGGAGCCCGTTTTCTAGCGTGTTTCGCGGGGAAGGGGAGGGGGCGGCTCAGTACGCGACATGCCCCAGCCCGAGCCCGTCCCTGCTCGTTTCGGAACGAAAGGTAAACGGGGCCTTAAGTTTGATGGTTAACGTCATTTTCACAGTCGTGAACAACGTTCTAACAACAAGGGTTTGCGACGCGCCCCCTCGCGCGGGGGTGACAGCAAGAAATGTGCCAAAATGGGCCAAAACCCTTCGAATTTGCGGGCCTTGGTGTGTTTTCGCGAGCGTCCCCGACTATTTATGGTTAACGCGCTGTAAATACCCATTAACCACTTGTTAAGCCTCTTGGCTCCGGCTTTGCTCCTGATGCGTTGAACCCTTGCCGGACGTCCCGGTGTGGGACGGTCCGTGTGCGGAGATGCGCGTCGATGTTTGAGTTCGGTCGTGATCTAAAACGTCTCTTCGGCGTCGATGCCGGAGCGGAGCCCAGGGCGGCTTCGTATCGCGAGGGCCTGACGGGCGGCGACACTTCGCTGCTCGAGCTTCTCGACATAAGACTGCTGACCAACGAGGCGCGTTCGGCCGATGTGGCGGCGGGCCGAATCGGGACCAGGGATCGTGGCGCGCGCCTGCTCGAGGCCGCCGTGGTCTGGCGCGAGCTGGCCCGCCGATCCGGCGACGCCGCCGCCCTGCGCAAGGCCGCCTCGCACGCCGAGGCCGCCGGCAAGATCTTTGAAAGCGAACGCCGTCTGGAGGCCCTGGCCTCCGCCCGCTGCGAGCAGGCCGTCCTGGCCATTCTGGGCGCCGATCTGTTCGGCGACGAGGGGCTGAACGCCGCCGCAGGCGCGGCCCTGACCCTGGCGCGCACGGCGCCGGGACAGCGCTGTGGCCTGGCCATGGCTCTGGTCGCGGGTCTCGATGGCCGCGCGGGCCTGGCCGAGAACAATATCGATCGCGCTCTGGCGGCTGTGCAGGGCTATGACGCCCCGCTGCGCGCCCTGGCTGCCGCCAAACGCGTCAAGGGCGGCTCGGCCCGGCTGCTGCTGGCCGAGCAGCGCGCCGCGCGGATCGAACTGATCCTGACCTGCGGCGTGCGTCTCAAGGACCGCGCCCTGACCCAGCTGGCGATCACCGAGGCCACGGCCGCCGCCGCTGCGCTGGATCCGGACTTTGAGCCTTTGACCTGGGCTCGCCTGGAGGGCCTGCGCGGTTCGGCCCTGGTGCAGCTGGGCGAGCTGGACGGCGAACTGGCCCAGATCGCCGATGGCGTCGAGGCCCTGACCGCCGCGCTTGAGCCGCTGTCGATGGACCACAGCCCTATGGACTGGGCCCGCGCTCAGGCCGCGCTGGGCATGGGCCTGCAGTCGGTGGGCGAGGCCACGACCTCGGACCGCGCCTTCGAGCAGGCGGTGACCTGCTACGACCGCGCCACCCAGGTGCTGAAGGCCCAGCCGGCCCTGGCCCTGCGCGCCGTGGTCGCCAATAATCGGGCCCTGAGCCTGGCGCGCTGCGCCGAACTGACCGCCGATCTGGCGGTGCTGGACGCCGCCGAGATGGCCTTCAAGACCGAGCTTTCCGCCCAGCCGGGCGGGCGCGATCCGGCCTCCTGGGCCGTGGCCCAGATGAATCTGGCCCGGCTTTACGAGGCTCGGGTCGAGATTACCGGCCGCGACGACGGCCGGCTGGACCGGGCGGCCGTGGCCCTGGCCTGCGCCTTTGATGTGTTCTCCGAGCTTGGCCTGCGGTCGCTGACCGATCTGGCGGCACAGGGACTGCAACGGTTGAAGGCGGCTCACGCCCACTGACCCGGATCGGGACACCGATCGAACTTAAAAGGGGCGGCAGGGTCGCCCCGTCGAAACAAAGGTCGGCGTATCGCCCAGGCGACGCAGCGGATCAAAAACTAGCAGGGACGAAATCGTGATTGCTTCGCTTGTTCTCGCCGCCGCTCTTTCCAACGCCGCGCCGGCCAAGGCTGATACCGACCTTCTGATCCCGGCGTCGCAGCCGCGCGAAGCCGTCGCCATCCTCAACTGTCTGGTCAAGGACGACGGCCATCTGACCTCTTGCACCGTCGAAGGCGAGAGCTCGCCGGAACTGGGCGTCGGCGACGCGGCCCTGAAGATGGCCGCCCAGTTCCAGATCGACCTGCTGGGTCCCGACGGCAAGAGCCGCGCGGGGTCCTATGTCCAGGTGCCGGTGCGGATTCGTATTCGCTAGATCCGACCGGTGTTCGGCGGCTTGCGGCGCAGCGTCGCGGCTACCGTCTCTCTCTCCAATACCCCAACTCCTAACGCCCTGTTAACCATACCCGGCCCATCTTGAAGCCTTGATTCTGAGCCCTGTTCGGCTCGCTTTCACGAGGCCTCTGGATGACCGGCGCCGAAGTTCTTGATGTCGGTCGCGATGCGATCTGGCTGACCCTTCAGCTGTGCGCGCCCGTGCTGATCGTCGGCCTGGTGGTCGGCGTGGCCATCGGCCTGTTCCAGGCCCTGACCCAGATCCAGGAAGCCACCCTGGTCTATGCCCCCAAGATCGTGGCCATCTTCGTGTCCCTGCTGATCTTCCTGCCGCTGATGGGCGCGCTGATGGCGGGCTTCATGCGCCAGATCGCCGCTCGCATCGCCGGAATGTAGGGGAGGCAAGGGGCGTTTGGACTCGTACGCGACAGCCGCCCAGGTCTATGTCGCCGGTCTCGTCTTCGCGCGGGTCGGCGCCATGGTCATGCTGATGCCCGGCATCGGCGACACCTCTGTGCCGGCCCGCGTTCGTCTGGGTTTTGCCCTGATGATGGCGATGCTGCTGACGCCGCTGGTCCAGAACACCGTCCCGGGCGTGCCGACCTCGGTCGGCGGCCTGTGGGGCCAGGTGATCCACGAGATCCTGATCGGCCTGATGATCGGCTCGGTGCTGAAGCTGTTCTTCACCGCCCTGTCGACGGCCGGCGAAGTGATCTCGATGCAGACCACCCTGTCGTTCGCCCAGACCACCAACCCGTCGATGGGCCAGTCCAGCACGGCGGTGGCGACTTTCCTGTCGATGCTCGGCCTGACCCTGATCATGGCCACCGACCTGCATCACCTGTTCATCGGGGCGATCGTCAAGTCGTATGACATCTTCCCGTTCAGCCGCGCTGTACCGGTGTATGACGCCGCCACCCTGGCGGTGCGCACCGTGGCTGAGAGCTTTTCACTGGGCATCCAGCTGGCCGCTCCGGTGATCGTGTTCTCGCTGGTGTTCAATCTGGCCGTCGGTCTGGTGGGGCGGGTCATGCCGTCGTTCCAGATCTTCTTTGTGGCCTCGCCGCTCAGCGTGATCCTGGGCCTGTCTCTGCTGGCGCTCAGCCTTGGCGGTATCGCCATGGTCTGGACCGACCGTTACCGCGACCTCCTGATGATCTTCAACTAGGGGCGGGCCGTGGCGGAAGACACAGACAACGACTCGAAAACCGAAGAACCATCAGCCAAGAAGCTGTCGGACGCCAAGGCCAAGGGCGACGTCGCCAAGAGCGCCGATGTTCCCCAGCTGGCCTCGCTGATCGGCGCCGTCGCGGTGATCCTGATGGCCGGCGGCTGGCTGACGCGCGATCTATCGGCGGCGCTGGTGCCGTTCCTGGCCTATGCCGGCCAGATGGATCTGAGCAGCGGTGGGGCGGTGATCATCGCTCGCCAGGCCATCATGGCGGCCCTGCCGCCGCTGGTGCTGGTCATGCTGACCACGGCGATCTTCGGCTTCATCGCCCACGTCGCCCAGACCGGCTTCATGATGACGCCGGAAAAGATCAAGCCTGACCTCAAGAAGCTGGATCTGATCAAGGGCATGGGTCGGCTGTTCGGTATCGACGGCCTGGTGCAGTTCGCCAAGTCGGCGCTGAAGTTCATCGCCACCGGCATCATCGCCTATTTCGTGCTCAAGCCTCATGCCAGCGAGGTGGTCAATATGGTCGGGATGGACCCGTCTCATATGATCCCGGCGTCGATGAAGCTGGCGACCAAGCTGTTTTTCGCCGTGATCCTGCTGCTGATCCTGACCGCAGGCTTTGACTGGTTCTGGCAGCGCCAGCGGTTCATGACGCGAATGCGCATGACCCTTCAGGAGGTCAAGGACGAGTACAAGCAGTCGGATGGCGACCCGCATATCAAGGCCAAGCGCCGCCAGATCCAGATGCAGCGTTCACGCCAGCGGATGATGCAGGCTGTGCCCAAGGCCACGGTGGTGGTCATGAACCCGACCCACTACGCCGTGGCGCTGAAGTACGAGCCGGGCGAGACGCCCGCGCCGCTGTGCGTGGCCAAGGGCATGGACGACCTGGCCCTGAAAATCCGCGCCGTCGCCGAAGAGCATGGCGTGCCCGTGCTGGAAGATGCGCCCCTGGCCCGCGCCCTGTATGCGACGGTCGAGATCGACGAAGAAATCCCGGCTGATCATTTCGAAGCGGTGGCCAAGGTCATCGGCTTCATCATGAACGGCAAGAAGCCGAAGGCGCGGGCTCGCCCGCTCTAATTGGCCGTTTTTAAAGCGTAATTCAGACGCCCTCTGACCTTGCGTTCCAGAAAGAGTATCCTCGGGTCGGCTCAAAGTGAGTCGCGACCGGGCTTTGAACAAGGATTGCAGTCGTCCATGGCCGAAATGCCCGTCCAGGACAATGTCGATACCGGCGTCTCGCGCCGCCGCTTCGACCCCTATATCTGGGGCGCGGCGATCTTTTTCGTGGCGGCGGCAGGCCTGGCGGCGGTTCCCGCCCTGCGTGCCGGACCGGCCACTTTGGCGGGGTTGCTGCTGCTGGGCGGCGTCGCCGGCGTCGCCATTCTGGGCCTCGTGGCCATCCGCGCCTCGGCCCACCACGAGAGCGACCTGGACGCCGCCGAAGGCTTCATTGACGCTTTGAACGAACCGACCGCCCTGGTCGCGGCCGACGGGCGTCTGCTGGCGACCAATGGTGCCTGGCGGCTGATCATGGGCGATGCGCGCCGACTGCCCAAGGGCGTGGCGGGCTCGGGTCTGTTCGCGGCCCTGGTCAGAGCGCGCAAGGGCGAGATGGCCGAGGGCCTGCTGCGCGTCGACGGCGCCGACCGTGTCGCCACCGTGTCTCGCCTGGCCGGCGGACGGCTGCTGGTCCGGCTCGCGCCGCCCGCTGTCATCCAGCCAGTCGCCGCCGAGGCGCTGCCCGCGCCCTTGGCCCCGGCCATGGCCCCGCCGCCCGGTTCGCTGGATGCCTTCTCCGGTGCCTCGCCGTTCGGCGCGGCCTTGCTGGAGGGGCTGGATCCCTTCAATTCCCGCATTCTTGAGGCCAATCCGGCGCTGACCGCCATGGCCGGCCCCGGTGCCAAGGCCGGGGTGGTGTTCGGCGAACTGATCGAGCCGGTCACCCGCACCGAGGCCGAGACCCGCATGGCGGGCGGCAAGGCCGGACCGTTCGAGGTGCGCCTGTCGCGCGACCCGACCCGCATTGCTCACCTTTATCTCTATCGGGCCGAGGGACGGCTGGTCGCCTATCTGATTGATGTCTCCGAGCAGAAGCAGGTCGAGCTGCAGCTGGCCCAGGCCCAGAAGATGCAGGCCATCGGCCAGCTGGCCGGCGGCGTCGCCCACGACTTCAACAACCTGCTGACCGCCATCCAGCTGCGTCTGGACGAGCTGCTGCACCGCCATCCTGTCGGCGACCCCTCCTATGAAGGTCTCAACGAGATCCGCCAGACCGGCGTGCGCGCCGCTGACCTGGTGCGCAAGCTGCTGGCCTTCTCGCGCAAGCAGACCGTGCAGCGTGAAGTGCTGGATCTGGGCGAACTGATCTCGGAGTTCGAGGTCCTGCTGCGCCGTCTGCTGCGCGAAGACGTCAAGCTGATCACCGACTATGGCCGCGACCTGCCGCTGGTGCGGGCCGACAAGAGCCAGCTTGAGACGGCGGTCATGAACCTGGCCGTCAACGCCCGCGACGCGGTGCGCGCGGCCAAGGGCGGCGGCATTGTTCGCATCCGCACCGCCCGGCTGACTCAGGACGAGGCCATCGCCCTGGGCTTTCCGGGTGCCGACGGCGACACCGCCTTCATCGAGGTCAGCGACGACGGCCCGGGCATCCCGCCCGACGTGATGGGCAAGATCTTCGACCCGTTCTTCACCACCAAGCCGGTGGGCGAGGGTACTGGCCTGGGCCTGGCTACAGTCTATGGCATCGTCAAGCAGAGCGACGGCTGGATCCACGTGCACAGCCGTCCTGATGAAGGCGCTGCTTTCCGCATCTTCCTGCCGGTTCACGTGCCGACCGCCGCCGCCCTCGCCGAGGCCGCCGCCGTGGCCGCCGAGCCGCCCAAGGCCCGTCCGCCCCGCGACCTGTCCGGCGCCGGCCGCATCCTGTTCGTCGAGGACGAGGACGCCGTGCGCGGCGTCGCGGCGCGACTGCTGCGGGCGCGCGGCTACGAAGTGCTGGAAGCCTGCGATGGCGAGGAGGCCCTGCTGATCGCCGAGGCCCATGCCGGCACCATCGACCTGTTGATCAGCGACGTTATCATGCCCGGCATCGATGGACCGACCCTGCTGAAAAAGGCGCGTGGCTATCTGGGCAATGCGCCGGTGATGTTCATCAGCGGCTATGCCGAGGCCGAGTTCAGCGACCTGCTCGAAGGCGAGACAGGCGTAACCTTCCTGCCCAAGCCGATCGACATCAAGACCCTGGCCGAACGCGTCAAGCAGCAGATGCAGGCCGCCTAGACGCTGCCGGGACCGGCTGGTGCCATCAGGACCGCGCCGACGGTGAAGCCCTATTGCGGCGGGCAGCCCTTGAACTCGCCGACCTTGCTGACCGACAGGTGGGTCAGGTTCAGGTTCATCAGCGGCGCCATCGAGGCGCGGCCCGAGCCGCTGAACAGGTCTAGCTTCAAACCCTTGATCGCGCCGCCGACGTCGGAGGCGTACCAATAGCCGTCATGCGTGCCGCCATCGGGCATCGGCAGGCCGACGGTTTCCTTGATGAACAGCACCGTGCGGCGCGGGATGACGGTCTTGTCGACGGCGACGGTGCGCATCGCCACGACCTTGCAGCCCAGCGAGTCGAGGCCGCGAATGCCCTTGGCGCCGGCGTGATACAGCGTCGCCCGCATCTTGTATTCAAGCGTGCCGGGAATGGTGCCCGTCAGGGCACCCGTGATCAGGTCACCAAGCGGATCAGGCTGGGACTCGGAGTCCAAGCCGGCGGCGAAGGCGGGAAATGCGGTGGACATGACCATTACGGCCAAAAATCCGGCGAGCGTGCGACGCATCGAGGGAATCCTCTTATCGGCGTATCTGTCGGGCGGGGCTCTGGATAGTCCGATCACGGCCGCGTGACAACCCTTGGGAGGAGAACTCATGACCCTTCGCATCTATGGTGACACGAAATCGGGCAACTGCCTGAAGGTGAAGTGGACCGCCGAGCGGCTGGCCCTGCCGTTCGAGTGGATCGAAATCGACATCCTGCAGTCGCAGTCGAGGACGCCGGAGTTTCTGGCCCTGAACCCTGCCGGGCAGGTTCCGGCCGTGATCCTTGACGACGGCCGGGCCCTGGCCCAGTCCAACGCCATCATGCTGCACCTGGCCGAAGGCTCGGCGCTGATCCCGACCGACGGCTTTGAGCGCGCCAAGATGTATGAATGGCTGTTCTGGGAGCAGTACAGCCACGAACCCTATGTCGCCGTGGCCCGCTTCCAGGTGTCCTATCTGGGCAAGCCGGTCAGCGAACTGGACGCCAAGCTGCTTGAGCGCGGCAACAGCGCCTTGGGTCGCCTGGAAACACAGCTGATACAGACCCCGTATCTGGTGGGCGAACGGCTCACTCTGGCGGATATTGCGCTGGTGGCCTACACCCGGGTCGCCCACGAAGGCGGGTTCGATCTGTTGCTGTATCCCGCCGTTCAGGCCTGGGTCAGCCGGGTCGAGGCTGCCCTGGGCCTTTAACTCGTTTCGCGGAGCTTCCATGTCGCGCCTGTCGTCCAGCCTCAGGGTTCTCGCTATCGGGGCGGCGCTCGCCGCGCCCGCCAATTCGGCTCTGGCCTGGGGCTCGTCGGGCCACCGTCTGGTGGGGGTGCTGGGCGCCCAGGGCCTGCCATCCGACGTGCCGGCCTTCCTGCGCACGCCCACGGCGGTCGCCACGATCGGCGAATATGCCCGCGAGCTTGATCGATCGAAGGGCTCGGGCAAGATCCATGACCACGACCGCGACGCCGCCCATTTCCTGGATGTCGACGACCAGGGGCGGATGTACGGCGGTCCGATGTTCACGGTCGAGGCGATGCCGGGCACCCGCGCCGACTACGAAACAGCCCTGCGCGCCGCCGGTGTCGACAGCTGGAAGGCTGGCTACCTGCCTTACGCGATCATCGACGGCTATCAGCAGCTGGTGAAAGACTTCACCTACTGGCGCATCCTGGTGGCCGCCGAAAAGTCGGCGACGGATCCGATGAAGAAGGCCTGGTACGCCGCCGATCTGAAGCGCCGCGAGGACCTGCTGATCCGCGACTTGGGCGTCTGGGCGCACTATGTGGGCGACGCCAGCCAGCCGATGCACCTGTCGGTCCACTATAATGGCTGGGGCGATTATCCCAACCCTAAAGGCTACACCCAGTCGCGCTCCACCCATTTCAATTTCGAAGGTCCTCTGGCCAAGGCGGTCGGCGACGAGGCCCAGGTCAGGGCGCTGATGCCGGCCTACAAGGACTGCGCCTGCTCGATCGAGACGCGGGTCGTCGGCTATCTGACCACGACCTGGAAAGAGACCGAGCCACTCTACGCCCTGGAAAAGGCCGGCAGCCTGGTTGACACCGATCCGCGCGGCAAGGCCTTCACCCAAGCTCGCCTGGCGGCTGGCGCGACCGCGCTGCGTGACCTGGTGACGGAAGCCTGGCGGGAAAGCGCCAACGGCAAGATCGGCTATCGCCCTGAGATCAGCGTGGCTGACGTCGAGAGCGGCAAGGCCGATCCGTGGCCTGATCTCTACGGCAAGGACTGACCCCTTGCTCGCGTTCGGCCAACCGGCGCCGGGGTTCAACTATCTGGACCGCCCCGCCGCCTTCGGCATCGTCGAGAACACGCTCGGCGAGATCGCGGTCGTGCGGGTGACCAAGCCCGGCAAGCCGCCCTATTTCGATCTGCCGGGGGGCGCGGTCGATCCGGGTGAAACCGAACGCCAGGCCGTGGTCCGCGAATTTGGCGAAGAGACGGGTCTGGTGGTCGAGGTCGATGACCTGGTCGCCACAGTCTCGCAGGTCTTCCTGAAGTCCGACGGCCAGCCCGTGCGCAATTTCGGGGGCGTCCACACGGCGCGCATGATCGAACTGAAGGCGGGGCTCAAGGTCGAGGACGATCATGAACTGGCCTGGCTGGATCCTCGCGACGCCGTGGTTGCCTTGCGCCACGACGCCCATGCCTGGGCCGTCGCGGCATGGATGCGTCGAGGCTAGAGGGCTGGCCTAGAACAGGCCGATCGAGCGCGTGGCGAAGGTCGCCGGCTGGGCGAGGCGCGCGGCGCGCAGATCGGACAGCTGGGTGCGGCTCAGCTCGCTCCGCAGATCGGCGCTGAAGTCCTGATAGCAGGCGCGAATCGACAGGCCGCGCAGCTTTTCCTTGGCGGTCCGTGCGGCGCAGACTTCGTCGGCAGCCTGCTCGGCGCGACGCATGAACTCGGCGGCGTCGGAAGGATGCGACAGCTTCAGGTCGCCGACCTGGATCCGTGCGGGTTGAACGGGTTCGGCGGCGTGAGCGGCGGCCAGGCCGATGATCGGCGTAGCGGCCAGAGCCAGGGCGGCCGCCGTAGCCAGACGGTTGATGAACTTGGACATTGGGTAACTCCCTCGATGTGCGCCAGGCGCGTTTCCTGAGAGAGGGTTTAGATCCGGCAGAACGCAGATACCCGTTACGTCTGCTTCATGACGCGGAATTAAGTCTATGAAAATAAAGTCATAATCGGCTCCGATCCCGGCCCGGCCGTGATCAGGCGGCGGCGAAGTCGCGGGCGGAATGGGCTTCGCTCTGGCGGATCGGCAGGATGAAGCTGACCGTCGTGCCCTCGCCCGGCGTGCTGGCCATTTCCAGCGACCCGTAGTGCATCTCGATCAACGACTTGGTCAGGGCCAGGCCGAGGCCGGTGCCCTGGGTGGTCTTGGACAGCTGGCTTTCGACCTGCTCGAACGGGCGGGCCAGGCGCGCCAGGTCTTCCTTGGCGATGCCGATGCCGGTGTCCTGCACAGACACCCGCACGCGCTCGCCCAGGGGATCGCGGCGCACCTCGGCGCGGATCGTGATGTTGCCGGCCCGAGGCGTGAACTTGATGGCGTTCGACAGCAGGTTCAGCAGCACCTGCTTGACCGCCCGATAGTCGGCCTCGATCTCGGGCAGTTGCGGGAAGTCGATCACCAGCTTCAGGCCGGCCGCCTCGGCGCGATTGCGCACCAGACGCACAGCGTCCTCGGCCACGTCTTCCATGTTCAGCGGCTCGAACTTCAGGTTCATCTTGCCGGCTTCGATCTTCGACATGTCGAGAATGTCGTTGATCAGGGCCAGCAGGTGCTGGCCGGAATTGTGGATGTCCTGGCTGTAGCCCTTGTAGCGCTTGTCACCGAGCTGACCGAACATCTCGGTCATCATGATCTCGGAGAAGCCATTGATGGCGTTCAGCGGCGTGCGCAGTTCGTGGGACATGTTGGCCAGGAATTCGCTCTTGGCCTTGTTGGCGCCCTCGGCCTTGACCTTCTCCATCTCGTACTTGCGGGCCAGCTCGGCCAGCTGCTCCTGACTGCGCTCCAGGCCGTTGACGGCGCTCTGCAGCTGTTCCTCGTTGAGGCGGCGGGCTTCTTCCTGGTTCTTGATGGCGGTGATGTCGGCGGCGGTCATCACAAGGCCGCCCTCGGCCGTGCGGCGCTCGCTGATCTGAATCCAGCGACCGTCCATCATTTCGGCCTCGCGCACGCCCTTGGCGCCGTCGGGCGCCGGGTAGTCCTGCTTGATGGCCAGGGCCGCAAAGCGGTTGACCTCGGCGCGCGCCGCGCCGGGCTTGAGCAGCTTGGGCTCCAGTGAGAAGACGCTGCGGTAGTTGCGGTTGCACATCAGCAGCCGGCCCTGGCGATCCCACAGCACAAAAGCCTCCGAGACGCTTTCGATGGCGTCGCGCAGGCGGTTCTCGGCGGCCTGGGCGCGGGCCTGGGCCAACCGTTCTTCGGTGACGTCCAGAGCCACGCCGATGATGCGCACATAACCGTCCTGCCCCGGCTTGCCGAAGCCCTGTCCGCGGGCGTCGATCCAGATCGAGCGGCCGCCCTGCTGGGTGGCGGGCACCCGGAACGAGACGTCGAAGGCGCCGTACATCGCGGCATTGGCCAGGGCCTGACGGACGCGCTCGCGGTGGTCGATCGAGATGCGGTCCAGCAGATCCTGACCCGAGACGATGCCGCCGCCGCCCCAGCCGAACATCGCGCCGGTGACATCGGACAGGAACACCTGGTCGGCCCGCAAGTCCCATTCCCAGATGCCGCAGCGCGCGGCCTCGACCGCGAGGCGGAAGCGCTGCTCGCTGTCGACGAATTCGCGGTGTGCAAGCTCGGCTTTGCGGCTCTGTATCATCAGCAGCAGGGCCAGGGCGATGCCGACGCCAAGGGGCGCCAGCAGATTGAAAGCGCCTTCCATGACCTGGCGGTCCAGGTTGGCGACATTGCGCGACGGCGCGCCGGCCACGGCCAGCAGGGTGCCTTCGGCCAGGGGCTGCACAGCTACGTCCAGCAGGGCGCCATTTGCGGCCTGACCGCGCAGGGCGGCGCTCTGGCTGCCGACGTCTTCCATCGAGAGCGCGAAGGCGTCGCGGAAAGTCTGCATGCCCTGAACGATCCGGCCCTGGGTGGCGACCAGGCTGCCGTCGGGCAGCGCGATGGCGCGGGCGCCGCCCTTGCCGGGGTCGACGAGCAATCGGCTGGGATCGCCACTGGCGATGATGAAGTTGCGCCCGGTCGAAGCCGGAGCGACGGCGGCGACATATAGGCGGCCGGTATCGCCTGCCGCGCCGATCCAGGTCGAGCGCCCCGACGCGGCCGCTGCGCGAGCGGCGGCTTTCCAGTCCGCGCCTTCGTCGCGACCGGCCACGGCCTGGACGCCCGACGGGCCGGCGACCGCCACGGCCATCGCTTCGCCGCCGCTGGCGCGCAGGGCGATCTCGGCGGCGTCCATGGTGTCGGCGGGGTCACGCTGGAGGATGTCCGAGGCCGCCGAAAGACCGGCGCGCTGAGCGGCCAGATTGGCTTCAATGCGGCTGGCCACCAGGCTGGCTTCTACGGCAAGGCTGGCGCCACCGGGCGCCATCGCGGCCTCGTCCTGCAGGCGCTTGACGCCGAACGCGGTATAGACGGCCAGCAGGAGCAGGGCGGCCAGGATGGCGACGCGGACATAGACCTGCGACGGCGAACGCGCGGTGATCGACCGCACGACGCCCGCCGCAGAAAGTCCGGCTCCCGCCAGTCTTCCGGGTCTCGCATCCCCAACTCTCAAACGCCCAAGGCTCCCCGAAAACAGTTTGGCGAGTCACTTCGCCGCATCGGATGAATCTACCGCACGCCAAAGGTCCCCGTCACGGCCGAACGGCCGATTTGGCGGGTTATGAGCCTAATGGTCGCAATCGATCCGTCTGCGACCGGGGCATGGCGCTGTCAGTCGAGCGCCTTGGAAGCCAGTTCCAGCACGTTCTTGGACAGGCCGGGATGGGCGGCGACGCCCTTGAGGGCCTCGCGCATCTGGGCGCTCAGAGCTTCCGGATAGCGCCGCCAGCTGCCCAGGGCCTCGACCAGGCGCGCCGCAGTCATCGGGTTGTAGGCGTCCACGGCCAGGATCTTTTCGGCGAGGAAGCGATAGCCGGCGCCGCTGGGATCGTGGAACCGCGATGGATTGAAGTTGGCGAAGGTCGAGACCAGCGCCCGGAAGCGGTTGGGGTTGGTCGCGTCGAAATCGGCGTGCTTTGTCAGGGCGACGATACGCTCCAGAACGTCAGGCGACGGATCGCGGGCCTGGACAGCGAACCACTTGTCCAGCACCAGCGGCTCGTCCTTCCATCGGGCGTGGAAGGCGGCCAGCGCCTTGTCGCGCGCTTCGCCGCCGATCTCGACCAACGCAGACAGGGCGCCCATGGCGTCGGTCATGTTGGCGGCCGCCTCGAAGTGGCCGGCAATGCGCTCGACGTTCACGGCGTGTGGATCGGCCGCCAGCAGGTCGGCGCAGCCGTTGCGCAGGGCCCGCTTGCCGGCCGACTGGGCGTCAGCCGAGAACTCGCTGGCCGTCTGCAGATCGCCATGCAGGCGGCGCAGCAGGTCGCCCAGATGCACGGCTATGCGGGTCCGCAGGGCGCTTCGCGCCGTGTGGATGGCCGCCGGATCGGCTGGCTCGACGGCCAGCGACAGGTCCGGCTCGCTGGGCAGGGCCAGCAGCAGGGCCTTGAAGGCGGGCTCTGAAGCCTCGTCCAGCAGCGCCCGGCCCAGGGCGTCAGCATAGCGTTCCTCGCCGACCTCGTCGGGCTTGCCGTCGGCGCGGGCCAGGATCAGCTCGCGGGCCAGGGTCTGGCCGGCTTCCCAGCGATTGAAGAGATCCGGGTCGGCGGCGAACAACCCATAGCGATCCACCGACCGGGCGTCGGTGGTCAGGTTCACCGGGGCCGAGAAGCCGCGCAGGGCCGAGATGACGGGCGGAGAGGCGACGCCCTCCCAGCGGACGGTCTTCGTCGCGCCGTCCAGCACCACGATCTCGCTGTCACGCAGCGGCGCGCCGTCAGAATCGAGCAGGCCGATGGTGACCGGGATCGGCAGGGGCGTCTTGGTCGGCTGGCCGGGCGTCGGGGCGGTGAACTGGGTGAGCGTGATCTCCAGCGCCCTGGAGTCCTCGTGATACTCGCTGACCAGCGACACGCTCGGCGTGCCGGCCTGCTCGTACCAGGCGAAGAAGTCGCTCAGGTCACGTCCCGAGGCGTCGGCGAAACAGGCGATGAAGGCCTCGACAGTGGTCGCCTGGCCGTCATGGCGCTCGAAATAGAGGTCAGAACCCGTTCTGAAAGCCTCGGCCCCCAGCAGGGTCTTGAGCATCCGGATGATCTCCGCGCCCTTCTCGTAGATCGTCGCGGTGTAGAAGTTGTCGATCTTCATATAGCTGGACGGCCGCACCGGGTGGGCCAGGGGGCCGGCGTCCTCGGCGAACTGCCGGGCGCGCAGGGCTTTCACGTCCTTGATCCGCTGCACCGCCGCGCCGCGCTGATCGGCGCTGAAGCTCTGGTCGCGGAAGACCGTGAAGCCTTCCTTGAGGCACAGCTGGAACCAGTCGCGGCAGGTGATGCGGTTGCCGGTCCAGTTGTGGAAGTATTCGTGGGCCACGACCGCCTCGATGCGCTCGTAATCGGCGTCGGTGGCGGTTTCGGGATCGGCCAGCAGCAGGGAGCTGTTGAAGATGTTCAGCCCCTTGTTCTCCATCGCCCCGAAATTGAAATCGCGCACGGCGACGATCATGAACAGGTCCAGGTCGTATTCGCGGCCGAACGCGTCCTCGTCCCACTTCATCGCGCGCTTGAGGCTGTCCATGGCGTAGGCACCGCGCGGCGCCTGGCCGGGATCGACATAGACTTTGAGGGCGATGGTCCGGCCGCTCATGGTGACGAAGCTGTCCTCAAGCACGTCCAGTTCACCGGCGACCAGGGCGAACAGATAGGCCGGCTTGGGGAAGGGGTCGTTCCAGATGGCGTAGTGGCGGCCGTTATCGAGCTCGCCGCCTTCCCACAGATTGCCGTTGCTCAGCAGGTAGCCGAACGCCTCATCGGCCTCGATCCGCACGGTGTAGCGGGAGAGTACGTCCGGACGGTCAGGGAAGTAGGTGATGGTGCGGAAGCCCTCTGCCTCGCACTGGGTGCAGAAACGGCCGCCCGACATATAGAGACCCATCAGCGCCTTGTTGGCGGCAGGATCGATCTCGACCTCGGTGGTCAGCACAAAGGTGTCGGGCACATCGGCCAGGGTCAGGAACTCGGCGTCCAGCCTGTAGTCCGACGCGTTCAGGGCGCGCCCGTCGATCGCCGCCGAGATCAGTTTCAGCCGCTCACCGTTGAGGACCAGCGGCTCACCCGCATCGCCCGTGCGCCTGATCTTCAGCGTGGCCAGGACCCGCGTGGATGCGGGCTCAAGCTTGAAGACAAGCTTGGTCTCTTCAATCTCGAACGGAAAGGGGAGATAGTCGGCGAGCCGGATGGCCTGGGGCGTTTCTGTGCGCATATCGGCAATCTAGAGGTCCGGAGCGGCCTGCGCGAGAGCCCTTAAGTAATAAGGCCGGGATGAAAGGCCATATTTTCCGTATGGACTTATTTCGGATCAAAGAAAGCGCGCTCAACTGGGCGCAATCCCCCCTCGGGCGCCCCCAACTGCAGCGCCCGGTTCGAAATCAAGGGGATAAAAATGACTATCGCGACCCGCCTGGCCCTGACCTGCGTCGCCAGCCTCCTGGCCGTTTCCGCCGCTCAGGCTCAAGAGGCCCTCAAGCCGAAGGCCAAGGGTGATCTGGTTCTGAACGTCCGCGTCACCGATGTGGCGCCTGACGCCGGCAACTCGATCGTCACCGCTGCGGGCGCTGTCTCGGGCCTGAAGGTCGAGGTCAGCGACGACATCAAGCCGACCATCGGCCTGTCCTATTTCCTGAGCGACAAGTTCGCCGTCGAGGTGATCGCCACCACCACCCAGCACACCGTCAAGGCCGTCGGGCCCGGGACGGACGTCGAGGTTCACAAGACCTGGGTCCTGCCGCCCGTCGTCTCGCTGCAATACCATCCGTTCCCGGCCGCGAAGTTCAGCCCCTATGTCGGCGTGGGCCTGAACTACATGCTGTTCCACAGCAGCAAGGACAAGAACGGCTTCAAAGTGAAGCTGGACGACGGCTTCGGCTACGCCCTGCAGGTCGGTGCCGACCTGCCGCTGAGCGCGCGCTACAACCTGAACATCGACGTCAAGAAGGTGTGGTTCGAGACCGACGCCTCGATCAATGGCGGCACCCTGAAGTCCAAGGTCAAGCTGGACCCGATCGTGGCTTCCGTCGGGATCGGCTACCGCTTCTGATCTGTCGCCTTGCATGTCTCCGCCCGACGACTAAACCCTGCGAGGGGTGATAGCGCGGGCGGGGATGAGCATGGCTGAGCGGGAATGCGGCGCGTGCGGCCAATGCTGCAAGCTGATCGGCGTGCGCGAGCTTGATAAGGCGCCGCACGTCTGGTGCCGCTATTTCCGCCGCGGCAAGGGCTGTGAGGTTTATCAAGTCCGGCCGGTAGGTTGCGGTGAGTTTGCCTGTGACTGGCTGCTGGACACACGTCTGGGCGATGACTGGCGACCAGACCGCAGCGGTTTCGTGCTGCATGCGGGTGAGGGCGGACGGGTCGTCAATGTCGAGCTTGATCCGGCCCAGCCCAACGCCTGGCGGCGCGCGCCGTTCGAGGCCGTGCTGCGCGGCTGGGCCAGAGAAGGCGCAGCCGAGGGCATGGACGTGCTGATCTGGATCGGTCGGCGCTGCCTGCGCCTGTCGCCGGGCGGCGGCGAGATCGATCTGGGCGTCGTGCGTCCGGCCATCGAATTCACAGCCCACGACCGACTGCGGCGTCCCGGCTCCGGCCGGGACTGGCCGGCTTAGAGCGCTATTCGGCGAAGTGGATACCGGTTCGCCGCCGAAATAACGCGTCAAAACAGGAATCTAGAGCAAACGACATGATTCAATCATGGCGACCTTTGCTCTAGTTTTCGATCGTGCTGGCGGCCTCGGCGGCGGCCGGGACCTCGTGCAGGTAGCGTTCGATGGCCGAGGCCTTGTGGGCCAGAGCGGCCAAGGCAGGCGGCGCATCCTCGGGATGGTCGGCGACCAGTTCCAGGATCTGACGGGCAATGGCGTGCAGGCGCGGGGCGCTGGCGATCAGCCGCGCCTGATATTCGATCTTGCGCGGATCGCGGTCATATTCCGCGCCCGGCGTCCGCCAGCCGCCCCAGTCATTGGGGTCGGTGACCACCACCGGATAGGTGCCGGGATAGGGGTGGTGGGGGCAGTCGCCTTCCTGTTGCCACTTGTTGCGGGCCCGCAGCACCCGCCAGTGGGCGACCATGCCGGCGCCCTCGGCGTCGATCTTTTCCTCGGGCTTGAGCTCATGGGCCAGGAATTCGCGGCCCAGACCGACATCATAGGTGACCCGCACGGGCTCGTCGAAGCCCTTGGCCCAGATCGGTACGATGCGTTCGATCGTCGCCCAGGCGCCGACACTGTCGACCCAAACCTTCTGGTTGCGCTGATAGACGGTCTTGGCCATGGCCCCTTGAACGCGACGTGAACTGGACGATCGTCATAAGAACCTGAAATCCTTGACGCCGGGTCAATCTTTCCCTGGGGCGCAAGGTCGTTCAGGGTGGACGCACGAGACGTGCCGTAGAGAGTAGCGTCCAGGGAGGCCACCCAGTGGATTTCGACTTTTCCGACGACCAGAAGTTCCTGAAGGACGAGGCGCGCAAGTTCCTCGACGGGCGCTGTGGCCCCGCCGTCGTGCGCGGCGTCCTGGATGACGCCAGCCGCTCCTTCGACCAGGACCTGTGGACCGCTGTCGCCGAGCAGGGCTGGCTGGGCGCCTGTATCCCCGAAGAGTTCAACGGCCTGGGTCTTGGCCGGGTCGAGCTGTGCGCCATCGCCGAGGAACTGGGCCGCGCTGTCGCGCCGATCCCGTTCGCCTCGACGGTCTATTTCCTGGCCGAGGGCGTGATGCTGGCCGGCAGCGAGTCCCAGAAGGCCGCCGTCCTGCCGCGCATCGCCGCCGGCGAGCTGATCGGTTGCCTGGCGACCTCGGAAGGTCCGGGAATGGTCAATGCTTCAAACCTCGCCTGCCGGGTCGAGGGCGGCAAGCTGACGGGCGTGAAGATCCCGGTCACCGACGGCGACGTGGCCGACATGGCTCTGGTCCTGGCCAGCGAGGGCGGCAAGCCCGGCCTGTTCCTGGTCGACCTCAAGGCCAAGGGCGTCGCGCGCGAAACCCTCAAGAGCCTCGACCCGACGCGCGGCGTGGCCAAGCTGACCTTCGACGGTGTGACGGCTGAGCGCATGGGCGAGGCAGGCGCTGGTTTCGAACTGGTGCAGGCGATCATGGACCGCGCCGCCGTGCTGCTGGCTTTCGAGCAACTGGGCGGCGCTGACCGATGCCTGGAGATGGCCAAGGAGTATGCGCTTGGCCGATACGCTTTTGGCCGCGTCATCGCCGGCTACCAGGCGATCAAGCACAAGCTGGCCGACATGTACGTCAAGAACGAGGTCGCCCGCTCCAACGCCTATTACGGGGCCTGGGCGCTGACCGTCGACGCGCCAGAGCTGCCGATCGCGGCCTCGGCGGCCCGCATCGCGGCGTCTGACGCCTACTGGTTCGCCAGCAAGGAAAGCATCCAGGTGCACGGCGGCATGGGCTTCACCTGGGACGTCGACTGCCACCTCTATTACCGGCGCTCGCGCCAACTCAGCCTCGTGGCCGGCGCGCCTCGGGTCTGGAAAGAACGGCTGGTCAGCCAGCTCGAACAAAAGAACGCAGCTTAAGGGAGAGACGAGCATGGATTTCAACGATTCACCCGAAGAAGCCGCCTATCGCGAAAAGGCTCGCGCCTGGCTGGTCGAGAACGCCGCCGCGCACCGGGCTCAGTTCGGCGACCTGAAACCCAATACCGATGAGCACATGGCCGCCGCCAAAAGCTGGCAGGCCCGCAAGGCGGCAGGCGGCTATGCCTGCATCACTTGGCCTGCGGCGGTCGGCGGCGGCGGCGGCACGCCGATCCAGTCGGTGATCTTTGGTCAGGAAGAGACCAAGGCCGGCGTTGGCTATGGCTACTTCACCATCGGACTTGGCATGTGCGTGCCCACCGTGATGGCCTTCTCCAACAACGAGACCAAGCAGCGCTTCGTCAGCCCCGCCGTGAAGGGCGAGGAGATCTGGTGCCAGCTGTTCTCCGAACCGGCCGGCGGCTCCGATGTCGCCGCCTTGCGGACCCGCGCCATCAAGGACGGCGATGACTGGGTCATCAACGGCCAGAAGGTCTGGACCACCGGCGCCCACTATTGCGACTACGGCATCCTGCTGGTTCGCACCGATCCCGACGTGCCCAAGCACAAGGGCCTGACCATGTTCTGGATCGACATGAAGGACGCCGCCGTCGAGTGCCGGCCGATCCACCAGATGTCGGGCGGTCGCGAATTCAACGAGGTCTATTTCACCGACCTGCGCGTCAAGGATAGCCAGCGTCTGGGTGAGGTCGGCGAGGGCTGGAAGGTCGCCCTGGTCACTCTGATGAACGAGCGCCTGGCCGTTGGTGGTTCGTCCGGCCCCAATTATCGCGAGATCATGGGCTTGGCCCGTGAGCTGACGGGGTCCACCGGCCCGGCGATCAAGGACAACGCCTTCCGCGAGAAGTTGGCCGACTGGTATGTGCAGTCCGAAGGTCTGAAGTTCACCCGCTTCCGCACCATGACCGCCCTGTCTCGCGGTCAGACGCCGGGACCGGAAAGCTCGATCGGCAAGATCATTGCCGCCAACCAGATGCAGGACCTGGCCAATACCGCCGTGGAGATGGAAGACCAGTACGGCATCCTGACCGACCCGGATCAGGCCCCGGCCGAGGCGGCGTTCCAGCAGAGCTTGATGTGGGCGCCGGGCCTGCGCATCGCCGGCGGCACCGACGAGATCCTGAAGAACATCATCGCCGAGCGGGTGCTGGGCCTGCCGGGCGACGTGCGGGTCGACAAGGACGTGGCCTTCAAGGACATGCCGACGGGCCGCTAGGTCCTTCAGACCTGATCCGGGGCTCGCCGCGCTCGAAAGCCGGGCGCGGCGAGCCTGTTTCAGGGCATGATCAAATTCGCTTCGCGGTTGCGTCCGTCATGGTTTCGCGATCTCGCCCCGCGGCGTGTCTCGCCCGTGTTTACTGAATTCCCCTGAGGCGCGAGTCCTGGCGCGGGCGTGTCAACACGCCGCTAGGCGAACGCTGTTGCTTCACCTTGACAGCCTGCGACACCGGGCACATGAGTCCTTGATGACTATGGTTAACGGCGTGCTGGAGGGGGAGTGATGCGAGAAGCCAGCGATGCTGTTTCGCGCTATTCCGCGCTCCGAATGAGCCTGTTTGGGGCGGTTTCCCGGCGAGGTGCGCTGATGCGTCGCGTTCCGATCGGGGCGCTGGTCGCCGCCGTGGTGATTCCCCTGGTGGGCTGCGACGTGGGTCCCAACCTCTGGCTCCAGAGAAAGGCCAGCGCCTGTCCTCGTCCGCAGGCCGCCCAGGGCGTCTCCGGGCAGTTCAACCAACAACAGCAAGAGATCCGCGCGCTTCGCCAGGGCGGCTTCCGTGGCGACTTTTTCGCCCAGTTGGAACTGGCCCGCCGCTACGAAGGTCAACGCTCGGTCGACAAGAACCTCGAGGATCAGGTCGAGGCGGCGGTGTGGTACGCCATGTCCCTGTCCAACGCTGGCGGCTACGCGCCGATCGCGGCCTATGAGCGCCGCGGCAAGGGCGATGGCCGGGCCCTGTCGCGCTTCGACGACTGCCGCGCGTTCGAGCGCCAGAGCGCCTATGGCGCGCTGGACCGGCTGCTGGCGCGCATGTCGACCGAAGAGCGCGAGAAGGTCCGCAACCGCGTGATCTACGTGCTCTCCAGCCAGGGCGCTGACGGCTATCGCGTGCTGGCCCGCATCCACGACGGCTTCTTCGGCCCGTATGGCGAGCCGTCCGACAATCTTCAGGCCGTCGAGGCCTATGGCAGTCAGAAGCGCGCCGGCACGCCGGCCGCACTGGACCTGTTCCGCCGCAACGACGTCGACGCCTATCTCTACAATTACCTGGCCGTGCAGACGGGCGACGTGTCGGCCTATGTCATGCTGAAGGACTTCGAGCGCTCATCGCCGCAGCGGGCCTCCTATGGCGCCTTTGTCGAGACCAAGGCCAAGCGCTGGATCCCGCCCTACGAGTTCTATCCGCCCGAATCTCCGGAATCGGGCGTGCCCCACTCCGACGAAGCCGACCAGTCGGGCGAAGCCAGGGAAGCGGCCCAGACCCGGCTGCACGAACTGCCCTTCGTCCATATCGGCGAGGCCCTGGCCTATCTGCGGGTGATCCCGACGCCGGTGCTCGACGAGAAACTTCTTTCCACAAGCGACGCCCAGACCTTTCAGGCGATGATCGGCCGTCCGATCACCGGCCGGTTGAGCGCTGTCGAGAAGGTGCGGGCGGTGCAGTACGCCGCCGTCAACGGCTCGTCCAAGGCCCAGCTCGTCCTGGCCGTGATGTATTCCGAAGGCGTGGGCGTGCCCCGCGACTATGCCCGTGCCTATCACTGGTACGAGGAGGCCGAACGCCAAGGCTCGGCCGAGGCCAAGTACGCCATGTCGACCTTCTTCTCGCTGGGACTGCAGGGCGTGGCCGACCAGGATCGCGCCAAGGCCGTCGTCTATCAGTTGGACGGTGCCCTGTCCGGCTTCAAGCCTTCGGTCTGGCGCTTGCAACAGTTGCTGGCCCAGGTCTCGCGTCCGCCCAGACCCGCCGCCGAGCGCGGTGGTCGGCCCTACATCGAAAGGGACTATCGATGAGCCGCCTGAGCCGCTTCCTGGCCCTCGTGGCCGTGCTGTCGCTCGGCTTCGCGGCGGCCCCCGCCGTGGCGCTGGCCTCGCCGGACGCCAAGATCGACCAGCAGATCCGTCCCTGTTTTGGCCTGCTGCTGGAGCCAAACCTGTCGCGGGGCTGCAAGACCAGCTACCGGCCCAAGGTCAAGCCCTGCCCGCGCGGCAGCTATCGCGTTCGCGGTCGCTGCGAGGTCGGCAACAGCGGTCGCCCCGGCTATGTCCAGCGCGAGATCAACTGCGATTACGCCTATCCGGGCCAGGTCAATGACACGCTGGCGCGTCTCTATGACGGCGACTATCTGGTCCTGACCTCGGCCCAGGGCCGGGCCTGCGTCGAGTCGCTGAACATCACCCAGTCGGTCACCATCCTGGTGCGTGACTACACGCCGTCGCGCAGTTCACCGATCCTGGTGACGCCGGCCGGCCAGCCCTGCATCCGCATCGCACCGGGCGTGCGGTACGTGGTGCTGGAGGGTCTCGGCATCGAGGCCTCGCGCGCCGGTCAGGCCTCGTGCATCACCGGCCGCGCAACCGAGCTGGCCCTGAAGGGCGTGACCATCCGCTATGACGGCCAAGGCTCGGCGATGGATGTCGAGGACAGCCGTATCGAGCTGCAGGACACCGTCTTCATCGGCCGCACCCGCCAGCCGGTGGTCAAGGCCACGGGCGAGATCATGGCGTCCAATGTCGAGATCGCCGCAACCGCCATCGGCGCGGCCTTCGAGACCTCGGGCGACAGCCGCATGCGGGATATCCGCATCATCCGCCTTGGCGACTGGACCGGCTCTGCCCGCACCAGGAACTCGGCCGGCTTCGTGATCGCCGGCATGAACCGCCAGCAACTGGTGAAGATCGAAGGCCTGTACGTCGACGGCTTCTCGCGCGGCGTCTATGTCGGCGGCGGCGATGAGACCACCCTGCTCAATCCCGTGGTTCGCGACAGCGACTGGGCGGTGGTGCTGGAGAACGCCAACCTGCAGATTCGCGGCGGCGACCTGGAAGCCACAGACGTGGGCATCTATGCCGCCTCCGGCATCGTGTTCGCCTCCAACAACCGCATTCACCGCGTCATGCGCTCGGGCATCTATGCCGACGCCGGCGGTCAGGTCCGGTCGGTCGACAACCGCGTCTTTGCGCGGCCTGGCGGCTGCGAGGCCCTGGTCAAGGGCCACTTCAACGGCGAACTGACCTGCCGTCCCTGGTTCGAGGCGCCGGAGGTCTTCCGCTCGCCACGTGATCAGGCCCGTCTCGACTTCGACTCGTACTGGCCCGCCCCGACCGCTCTGCCGGTCTCGGCGACCTCGGCTCCGCCACAGCTGTCTGATGACGCTCTGGCGGGCGGATCTCAATCAGGGGGAGCCCCCAAATGAGCAAGTTCGTCCATGGCCTCACCGTCGCCCTGACGGTCGCCGCCTCACTCGGCGCAAGCCAGGCCCAGGCCCAGAGCAGTCGCGGACCGGGCGGCGGTCGTCCCGCCGCCTGCGGTGAGCCCCTGACCGGGCAGGCGCCGGATATCATGACCTATGACAGCGCGACCGGCACCCAGGTGTTTGTCGGCGGCGGTCGTGGCGGTGACACCGAGATCTCGGCCTATAATGCCCAGACCCGTTCGGCGGCGGCCCTGAACGGCGATCTCAGCCGGCCCGGTCTGGTCTCGTCTTGCGCGGTCGACGGCTTCACCCGCGAGTCGTACGGCGTCACGCCCGACGGCAAGGGCAAGATCACGGTGAGCGGTCGCGACGAGCGCGGCGAGCGCTGGGCCTTTACCCGCGCCGATGGCCAGGTCGAAGTCTGGGATCCTCGCGGCGACAATCATTGCTTCAAGTCCGGCCTGGGCATCTTCACCCCCAGCGGCAATCTGGGCTTGGCCGTGGCCAGCGCCCCAGGCGCGCTGGGCCTCGGTGTCGCGCTCGGCGACCGCTTTGGCGGTGTCGGCGTCGGAGCCAACCGCAACTTCGCCGGCGTGGGCCTGGTGGGATGCTGAAGTCAGGCCTGGTCTTGGCCCTGACGGCGGCGGCCCTTTGCAGCTGCGCCCAGCCGCAAAGGCCGTTTGGACCGCCAGCCCCTCATTCGCCGTCGCCGGACCGGGTCACCCCGCCGCCGCCGCCCATCGACGTGATCCGGCCCCGGGTCTGAGGCCTTACGGCGCGATTGTCTGCAGGAAGGTCGGGGCCTTGCGCTTCATCGTCGCCTGCTCATAGGCGTAGCCCAGGTTCAGCAGCAGCTTTTCGCTCCAGGCCGGACCGATGAACGACAGCCCCACTGGCAGGCCGGTGACCTGGCCCATCGGCACGGTCAGGTGCGGATAGCCGGCCACGGCGGGCAGGGTGGTTGACGAGCCGCCATAGTTGTCGCCGTTCAGCGGATCGATGCTCCAGGCCGGACCGGTGGTCGGGGCCACGATGGCTGCGGCGCCGGTCTCTCTGAGGATTCTGTCGATGCCTTCGGGACCCGCCAGGCGCTTGGAATCCGCCAGAGCCTTGATGTAGTCCGGATCGCTGTAGCCCTTGGTCTTTTCGGCCTTTTCGAAGCTGTCCTGGCCGAACCATTCGAACTCGTGGGGTGTGGCCTTGTTGAAGGCGATCAGGTCGGCCAGCGTCCGGCTGGGCACCTTCTTTGGATCGGTCGAGGCCAGATAGGCGGTCAGGTCGACCTTGAGTTCGGTGTAGAGTACCACGCCCTCGGCCGCGCCGATCGGACCCTCGTCGAACTCTTTTACCTCGACCAGGGTCGCGCCCTGGGCCTTCAGGTCGGCCAAGGCCTGTTCGAACACCGCGTCGGTCTTGGGCGAATAGCCCGTGTAGAACCGCGCCACGGCCAGGGTCACGCCCTTCAGGGCGTCTTTCGACAGGCCCTTGGCATAGTCGGTCTTGTGGCGGTCGGCGGCCTTGGTCGCGACGTCGGCGGGATCGGAGCCGGCGATGGCGGTCAGGATCTTGGCGGCGTCCTCGACCGTCGTGGTCATTGGGCCGGCCGTGTCCTGGCTGTGGCTGATCGGGATAATGTGGGTGCGCGACACCAGGCCGACGGTGGGCTTGAGCCCCACCAGGCCGTTGATCGCCGCCGGGCAGGTGATCGAGCCGTCGGTCTCGGTGCCGATGGCCGCCCAGGCCAGACCGGCCGCGACAGCCGCGCCCGAGCCGCTGGACGAGCCGCAGGCGCTGCGGTCCAGCACATAGGGGTTGCGCACCGTGCCGCCCACCGCGCTCCAGCCGCTGATCGAGTTGTTGGAGCGGATATTGGCCCATTCCGACAGGTTGGCCTTGCCCAGGATCACCGCCCCGGAATCCCGCAGGCCCTTGACCAGCGGCGCGTCGCGGCCCGTGACATTGTCCTTCAGGGCTAGCGAACCGGCTGTGGTGGCCAGCGGTTCAGCGGATTCGATATTGTCCTTTAGCAGGATCGGCAGGCCGTGGATTGCGGAGCGAACCTTGCCGGCCTTGCGCTCGGCGTCGCGGGCCCTGGCGTCGGCCAGGGCGGCGGGGTTTACGGCGATCACCGCATGGAGGATGTCGTTCTTCGCCTTGATCTGATCGAGGTAAGCCCTGGTCGCCTCTTCCGAGGTTTGAGCGGCGGCGCTGGTGGCCAGCAGGGCGGCGACGGCCGCTCCGGCCAGGCAAGCGATCTTGGTCATGCGAATATCCCCACGCGGGCCGACATCACAGCGCGGCCGAACGGGCCGGAGGATGAGGGCAAAACCCTTTAGCCGCAAAGCCTATCCTTCGTGGTCAGACGAAGACGGCCACGTTCTGCCGCGCGGCGATCAGCGGGCGACCGCTGCCGTCCCACAGCATCATGCCCTGGGTGGAATAGCCGTCGCCGATGGTCTCGGCTGTGCTGCGCAGAAGCCGCCAGCCGTCGTCGTCTTCGGCCGGCAGGTCCACGACGTCGTGCGACCACGTCATGGTCGAGATGGGGCCGAACTTCGGAAACAGAGCCATGGCCGGAGGCGGCGGGGTGTCGGCCAGGGCGATCAGGGCCGCCATGGAACGCGCCGCCGGGTCGCGGTGGCGGATCCACAGCAGGTATTCTGGCGGCAGGCCCGACAGTGGCCGCGCACCACCCGCGATCCGCACCTCGAACTGTCCGCCAAAGCCGGGGCCGCCGCCCTTGGGGAAGAAGGGCTCGGAGTCTTCGGGTGTGGGCACGGTCGGGCAGGGCAGGTCGCTGTGCGAGACCAGCGACTCCCGCGCCGCGCCGAAGGTCAGGATGGCCCGCGTCGCCAGGCCCTGTTCGCCCACCAGATCGACGCCGACGAACAGCGTCGACTTGCCCTGACGCAGCACCTTGGTCTCGATGGCCAGTTCTCCGGCCGCCGGCCCGATGAAGGCAAACTGGCCCGAGCGCAATGGCGGGGCCTCGGGCAGGGTCCGCAGGGCGGCTTCCAGGCACAGGGCCGCCGAAAGCCCGCCATAGGTGGTTCTGCCCTGTTTCCAGTCGTCGGTGACATGCGCCGTGTGGCCACTGGCCGTCGTGGTCATGCCGGCGACAAGGTCGGTATAGGTGGTCACGCGCAGTTCCCCTGGAGTTTTGCCAGAGGTTCGTTTTCTTTCGCTACGGAAGTCAAGCGCGTGTTCGCGCCGCTCTCGAAGCCAGGGCCTTAGCCGCCGGTCGAATCCACGATGATGGCCACGGTCTTGCCGCGCGACAGCGGATCCCAGCCCGCCACGATGGCCGAGGCGATGGCCTTGATCACCAGTTCTGGCGCGACCTGCGAGGGCTTGAGCAGCGGCGCGCCGTAGCGGGGCTGCGGACCTGGCGGAAACTCGATCACGGCTTCGCGCTGACCCTCCTTGTGGCGCACGGCGATCGCCATGCCATGCCGCTCAGGGGCGTCGCTGGACCAGCCGGGCTGGCGATGAAGCCGCCAGACATAGGGGGCCCCAGCGACCTGGATTTCAAACTCAGGGCTTAGTTTTGTTCGCGCCATGCAAGTCTGTTAGCCCGTCACGCGGTCTCAGACCACCCCGCGCCGCTTCGCCTGCCGCTATCGGCCCCCTGTGGCCAAGATCAGGCGCGTGCTCGCGACCTCGCGCGGGAAACCGCCGAGTGGGTGGGAAGGGTCGCGGAGCGTCCGGGCCTCGCCCGGATGAGGGAGTAGATTGATACCGTTTCGACGAAGACAGACGCTCCGCGCAGCCGTTATCCGGTGAGCCCTCGGGGCGCGGGGTTTTAACCCGCTTCCGACGTTAGGCCCCCGACGGGTGGAGGGGCTAGCGACCCCGTCCAGACCGCATGGGCGATTTCAGCCCATGCCTGTTGCGTATCGTACGGGCGTCGCCAAAGGCAGTTCCCGGCGGTCCCGGTCTGGCTTCAATGCGTCCGCCCCCCGCGAGGACCGATCCGCTCCACCAGACCCTGCCGGGCCTTCGACGACAGCCGACGGACGCTGCCCGCTCGACCACCCCTGACAGCCGCAACGGTCGCCGTACGTGCGCCCTTCCCGTGCTGTCAGGTGAGATTGATTATGCGGGCGGTTTCGGCGCGTCTGATGGGCGCGATCAACTATTTTACAAGCCGTTGATCAGGCTGGGGTTTGTGTCGGAAAGAACGGGGATTGGGCGCGGTTTATCCCCGTGCCCGGCCGGTCGCGCGCCGCCTCTAGAGGGCGCCAACCGACGTAACGGTCAGCGCCAGACATCTGGTCACTCAGCGCTACGCCGATGGACGCCCTCAAGCGGACGTCGGTAACTTCTGATGAGGGTGGATTGCGGACGCTGTCGGATGTTAGCCTTCCCCAATGGATCAGGAAGAAAATAGCTGGCTTGCGGCGGCTAGGGAGGCGCTTGCTCCTAATGAACTGGCTGTGCTGGGTCATGCTGCGCCGGGGGAAGGCCTAGTCGATCACCTTGTCCGGATCGCCTATCGAAGCCGTCGTGCCCAAGCGCGTCGAGCGGCATTAGGAGCGTTGTTGCCCGCCGCTCGGGACCGGGCACCGAGCGCGGTCAAAGCCGCACTCGATCTACTTCATGATGCTTCAAAGCCTGTTCGCTATGAGGCGTGCCGTGCGCTCGCTGTGGCCTTGGACTCAGCGACGCTTCCTGAGTTGCAACGGGCCTTGGATGAAGGCGTCGACGTGCCCTGGAATGGTCTCGCAGGCGCTATACGTGCGGTCAAAGCCCGGAGCCGTGACGCGTTCCACGAAGGTGTCGGACGCACACAGTGGGTCCTCCAGGATGAGGAGTGGGATCACAAAGCTCAGGTCGCAATAGTCTTGGGCTCTCCGGCCTACGGCACCCAACTCCGCTAACCAGCGCGCTGTCCGCCCCGAAGTGGACCTTCCCAACGTCCGCCCATGGTCGAAAGCACGAATTTGTGCCCGGTCCACCAGCAGACCTTCGAGGCCCCCATAGGCGTCGCGCTGAGCTACCAGATGTCTGGCGCTGGCCGTCCGGTGTACTGGCGTTGTGTAGCCGGCTCAGTGCAGGGTCGCTGACGCGCTCATCCAGGCGCCCAGGGTGCGGGCCTGGCGGGTGGACTGCTCGTCTTCCAGCGAGAGTTCCTCGAGCGAGATGGCTGCCAGCAGCCAGTCCTCAAGATCGGATTCAGAGGCGCTACCGTGCTCAAGGGCGTCCTTGAGCGCGTGGATCAGCCATTCGACGGCGTCATCGGTCTTCATCATCGGGCGTCCTCGATCAGTCCTGATGAGGATAGGCGCCGCCTGGTGATTTGAGGCTGTGACAAAAAGTCAGTCCGGGCGGGCGTTTTGACGCAGCTTCCGTTCGCGGCGCGGCGCCGCGAACGGACCCGATAGCGGCCATATACCAACGGCCGTTGATGCTGACCTCAGAGGGTCCAACTCTGAAAACACGCCGTCACCCCGGGAACAAGTCCCGGGGTGAAGAGGATATAGAGCGCGAGGAGTCGAACTCAGCGGCGCTTGTTATTACTGCCCCTTCAGCTTGCGGCCGAAGAACTCCAGGTGCGTTTTGAGTACGCTGAGGCCCTTGGTCTTGCTGCCCGGCGCGCTGTGGCGCTCGCCGGGATAGAGGGCCATTTCGAAGGGGATGGCCTTTTTCTGCAGGGCCGCGATCAGGCGGGTGCTGTTTTCGAAGATGACATTGTCATCGGCCATGCCGTGCAGCAGCAGCAGGCTGCCGGGCGCCAGCTTGTCGAGACGATTGAGGATATCGGACCGCGCATAGCCGTCCTTGTTGTCCTCCGGCTTGCCCATATAGCGCTCGGTATAGGCGGTATCGTAGAGGCCCCACTCGGTGGGCGGCGCGCCGCCGGCCCCGGCCTTGAACGGGCTGTCGTCGGCGGTCAGCATCATCAGGGTCATGAAGCCGCCGTAGGACCAGCCGACCACGCCCAGCTTCTCGGCGTCGACATAGGGCAGGGTTTTCAGATAGTTGGCACCGACCAGCTGATCGTCGACCTCCACGGTGCCCATGCGGCGATCCAGGGCTCGCGCGAACCTGGCCGAGCGGTTTGCGGTGCCACGGTTGTCGAGCCGGAAGACGAGGTAGCCGGCTTCGAGATAGGTGCGTTCCGACGCGCTCTGCCAGACCTTCCTGACATTCTGGGCGTGCGGGCCGCCATAGACCGCGACGATGGTCGGATACTTTTTCGACGGGTCGAAATCGGCCGGCTTCAGCAGGGCGTAGTGCAGGGCCTCGCCGTCGGCGGCCTTCAGGGTTCCGTATTCCGGCGTGGTCAGGGTCGCGGCATAGGGCCAGTAGGGGTGACCCTCGGCCAGCCGGTTCTCCTCGATCCAGCGCACCCGCTTGCCGTCGGGGGCGTAGAGCGCGGTCTGGGGCGGGGTCTTGGGGTCGTTGTAAGTGCCGGCGAAGGCGCCGTTGGGCGCGACCTTGGCTGTCCACCAGCCGCCGGCCGGGGTGAGGGCCTTCAGCTTGCCCGGTTTGACGTAAGAGACCTCATAGAGGCGGCGCTCGATCGGGGTGTCGATGGACGCGCCGAAGATGACGACCTTGCGCGTCTCGTCGACGCCCTCGACCCGGTTCATAGGCCAGTCGCCCCTGGTGATCTGGGCGATCAGCTTGCCGTCGGCGGCGTGGCGATACAGGTGGTTGAAGCCCGACTTTTCCGACGACCACAGGAAGGTGCCGTCGCTCAGGGGGCGGAAGTCTTCGTGCACTTCGATGAAGTTGCGGTCGGTCTCGGTCAGGATGGTCTTGCCCTGACCCGTGGTCGGGTCGAAGGCGATCAGGTCCAGGGTCTTCTGGTCGCGCGACAGGCGCTGGACATAGACGGTCTTGCCGTTGCCCGACCAGTCGACGCGGGCGACATAGATGTCCTTGTTCGCGCCCAGGTCCAGTTGAACAGCCTGGCCAGTGGCCATGTTGCGCACGAACAGGTCGACCACGGCATTGGGGCGGCCGGCGCGGGGATAGCGCTGCAACACCACGGTGGCGCCGCCGGGGCCGATATCGGCGCGGGGCACTATATCGACGCTGCTCTCATCGACGCGGGCATAGGCGATGTGGGCCTCGCTGGGTGACCACCAGTAGCCGCTGAAGCGGTCCAGCTCTTCCTGGGCGATGAACTCGGCGATGCCGAACGACAGGGCGTCCTTGCCGTCGGTGGTCAGGGCCTTTTCAGGCCCGCCGTCAATAGGCTTGAGATAGAGGTTCTGGTCGCGGACATAGGAGACAAAGCCCCCCAGTGGCGAGACCTTGGCGTCGACCTCATCGCCCGGGGTTTCGGTCAGGCGGCTGACCTTGCCGTCTGACACGCTGTCCAGATAGAGGTCGCCGTCCAGCGGGACCAGGATGAAGCGGCCCTGGCTGTCCCAGCTGTATTCGACGATGCCGCGCGACGAGACGCGGGCCCGTTCGCGGCGCGCCTTCTCGGCCTCAGACAGCTCCTTGGCGCCCGACGACAGGGTGGCCGAGTCGATCAGGCGATAGGGCTCGCCGCCGGCCACGTCGGCGGCCCACAGGTCCTGGACATTGGCGGCCTCGGCCTTGGCTTTCAGATAGGTGACGCGCTTGCCGTCCGGCGACAGGGCCACGCCCTTGGCGGTGGGACCCGAAAGGCTGGGATCGGCGAATATGCGTTCCGGGGTCAGCTTTTCCGCCAGAACCGGCGAAGTCAGGGCGAGGCACGCCGCGAGGGCGGTAAGCGAAGGTCTGATCATGGCGTGGGACGCTAGTGGGACGCCGTGAGGTTGTCAGCAGGGAAAAGTGTGGCGCCTGTGACTTGCCCCCTCCGCGCCTGCGGCGCTCCTCCCCCGGAGGGGGAAGATGAGATCCGCGCGCTTCATCTTCCCCCTCCGGGGGAAGATGATCGCGAAGCGATCCGTAGGGGGCGAGTGATCAGCCGACCTTCAGCGTCCCCGTATCCACCACCTGCGAAATCTTCACCGCGCCCTTTTCGTCATGCACCCGCATCGTCACCACGGGCGCGGGCCCGCTCCAGTCGATCTCGAGCATCCCGAAATTGCGCTCGCGCAGCACCGGCGAGACCCGCAGGGCATTTGGAGGCGTGACGGGCCAGACCTCGGTCAGGCCCGAGGAGGTGATGTCCCAGATCGGATAGGGGACGTTGGTGTCCAGCCGCGAGACCTCGGCATAGTGGGTGTCGCCGCTGATGCAGATCAGGCGGTCGGCCTTCTTGCGGCGGATGGCGTCCAGCAGGCGCTGGTGGTCGCGGGCATAGTTGATCCAGCTTTCCCAGCCGGCGAAATCGGCCAGCACCTGCAGGCTGGAGCCGAAGATCCGCAGGTCGGCGGGCTGGGCCAGTTGCTGCTCCAGCCAGGCCCACTGCGGCTCGCCGATCATGGTGGCGTCAAGGTCGGCGATGCGGTCATAGGGGCCGGGCGTCTCCTTGCCCGACAGGCCGCGCGCCACGGCCCAGGGCTTGTAGCCGCCCTTGAAGCTCTTCTCCGCCAGGGGCGTGCGGTTCCAGCGCAGGTCGGGCAGGATGATCTGCACGCGCCGGCCGTCGGGGCCAAAGACATAGGCGGCATAGACCCCGTCGCGGGTGCGGCGCGGCGAGTCGGCGGGTTCGCCCCAGAAGTCGCAGAACTGCCGGCGGCTCTCGGCCTTCATCGGATAGTCGGCCCCGGCGTCGTTCTCGCCAAAGTCGTGGTCGTCCCAGATGGCGATGACCGGCGTGGTGTCGCGCAGTCGCTTGAAGTGCGGCTTGGCCGCCAGGGTCGCGTATTTGGCCGCCATCACCTTGGGATCGCGGGTGTCGGCATAGATGTTGTCGCCCAGGAAAACGAACAGGTCTGGCTTCTGCTCGAAGATCGCCTCCCAGATCGGCTGGTCCTTGTCCTGCTTGGCGCAGGAGCCGAAGGCGATGCGGGTCAGGGGCCGGGCCAGCGCCGGATGCGGCGCGTCGAGGACGGCGGCGCGCGCGGCGGGAGCGATGGCCAGGGCGGCGGCCGACAGGCCCAGGGCCCCGCGACGGGAGAGATCGGTCAAGGACGTTTCCTCGTTTTGCGGTGCAGCTTGAACGACAAAGGGCCGGGAGTCGCCTCCCGGCCCCAAGTTTCTAGATCAAGTGAGACCTAGAACGCCTTCTTGATCGACACGAAGAACTGGCGCGGCGGGGCGGTGAGGACCGTTTGGCGCTCGCCCGTCGGGTCGCTGTTCGTGAAGCCGCCCGAACCGATGGTCGAGATGTAGTCCTCGTCGGTCAGGTTGGTGATGTTGGCCTGGATCTCCAGACCCTTGCCCCAGGTGCTGTCGTCGTTGAAGCGATAGCCCAGCGTCAGGTCGGCGACTGTGGTGCTCTCCACCTGACCGCCGATGTTCTCGTAGGTGTAGTAGCGCTCGCCGGTGTGGGCGACGCCCAGCTTCGAGTAGAAGCCGGCCAGTTCGAACTTCACTTCGCCCTTGAAGATATTCTTGGGGGCGTTGACGACTTCCTTGCCGGCGGTGCGGGCGACGACGACGCCCGAACCGTTGATGACGTTGTCCTGATATTCCGACTGGTTGTAGGTGTAGGCGCCATAGAGCGACCAGTTGTCGGTCAGCTTGTACTCGCCGGCCAGTTCGACGCCGTTGGTTTCCACGCCGCCGACGTTCGACAGAACGGCGGGGAGGCCCAGGATCGGGGCCGCAGTGCTGGCGGCCAGCAGGCGGTCCTCGAAGGTCACGTGATAGAGGGCCGCGACGCCCTGGAAGCGCTCGTTGCGATAACGGGCGCCCAGTTCGAAGGTCTTGGAGGTTTCAGGCTCGAGCGTCTTGGTGATGTAGTCGACGGCTGCCTGGTTCTGCGAGGCGAACGGGCCCGCGGTGGCGGCCGAGACGTAGGCAGCCATGTTCTCGGTGTAGCCGCCGAAGAACTCCAGGTCCGGCATCGCCTTATAGACAAAGCCGATCTGCGGCAGGAACGAGCTCTTCGACTCGATCTCGCCGGCCAGCGGGTTGCCGGCGATGCGCTGGACGCTGTTGGTCACTTCCATGGCCTTGAAGCCGAAATTGACCTTCAGGGCGTCGTTGACGGTCCAGGTGTCTTCGATGTGCGCGACCAGAGTGTCGGTCACGAAGCGGTACTGCCACTGGGTGAAGAAGGGGTTCTCCTGGAAGTCCAGCGGATCGCGCGACGGGGCGGCGGCGGTTTCGGCGTAGAAGCGGCGGGCCTGGTTGAAGGTGTTCTTTTCACCCCAGAAGCCCATGCCCACTTCGTGCGCGCCCAGATCGACGGTGATGCCGCCGGTCACGCCCTTGCGGTCGATGTCATACTCGGTGGTGCGGATCGACAGCGGGGCGGCGGTCGAGCCGACCGTGCCGAAGCCCGGGCTGGGGACGTAGGGCGTGTACCACAGGCCCTGGCCCTGGTTGGCGTGGCCATAGGCGCTGAGGTCGAGCCTGGCGGTTTCGCCGAGCGGCAGCTTCAGGGCCAGGCCGTACATTTCGTCGTCGCGGATGCCGGCACCGGCGTAGTAGGCGTCGTCAACGGTCTTGAACGGGGCCGGCAGGGCCGTACCGGTCAGATAGGCGCGACCGGCGGCCACGGCCAGGTTCCAGTTAGGCTGGGTGTTGTCCCAGTTGCGGCCGAGACGCTTGATCATCTCGAACGACAGGTCCTGGTAGTCCTGCTCACGGCGCTGCGAGCCGTTGTAGAAGGCGGTCAGGCTGCCTTTTTCGCCCAGCGGCAGCACGGCCTTCAGGTCGTACTGGAACTGCTTCTGGTCGCCGCCGCCCTTCCACTTGCCGGTCTCTTGCGAGACGATCGAGGCGTAGCCACGCAGGCCGCCCAGCTGCGCGATCGCGCCGCTGTCGATGCGGCCGAACACCCGGTACATGCCTTCCGAACCGCCGGTCACGTTCAGCTGACCGCCGAGCACTTCCGAAGGATCGCGCGAGAAAAACTGCAGCGTGCCGCCGAGGTTGCTGGTCGAGGCGGTGCCGAGCGCGCCGGCGCCCTGGGCCAGTTCGACGCGGCCGATGTTTTCGTTGGTGATGGCGCGGCTGATGTGCAGGCCGTTGTGGTTGCCATAGCTCATGTCGCCCAGCGGCACGCCGTCCAGGGTGAAGCCCAGCTGGTTCTGGTTGAAGCCGCGGATCGAGATGCGGGTCGACCACTCATAGGCGCCGAAGGCGTCGGCCGACTGGAAGTGAACGCCTGGCAGCTTGTCGATGGCCTTCAGCGGGCTGCTGCCGGCGGCTTCCAGCGAGATGGCTTCGTCCTTCAGGGTCTGGACCTGGCGGCTCTGGCCCTGACCGATGACGATGATGGCGTCAACGGCGGTGGTGTCGGCGGCCTCGGTCGGCGCCAGATCGGCGGCCAGGGCGGGCGCTGCGGCCAGCAGCAGGAGGGCGGCCGAAGCAGCGCCCAGCATCAGATGGTGTTTCATGATCTATCCCCTCGCCCGGTCGTGCGGGGAGCGCGCCGGTTCTCCGGCCCGGTTAACAGCGCTCGGCGACGGCCCGGCGACGGAAAAGTGTCGGCTGACTGACACTCCTGCGACGAAACGGTGAAGCTTGGTGGGTCGTGTTATGCGGGCGAAGTCCCGCCGACGTTGCGCAAACCGCCCCCGACCGCTATCTCAGCGCCCGTCCTCCCGACTTCCGACCAGCGAGATCCGGCCCAGCCATGGCGCAGCAATATATTTTCCAGATGCAAGGCCTCACCAAGGCCTTCCCCGGCGGCAAGAAGATCTTCGAGAACATCTGGCTGTCGTTCTATTCCGACGCCAAGATCGGCGTCGTCGGCGTCAACGGCTCGGGTAAGTCGACCCTGCTGAAGATCATGGCCGGCCTCGATGACCAGTTCTCGGGCGAGGCCAAGGCCGCCGAGGGCATTCGCCGCGGCTATCTGGCCCAGGAGCCGGTGCTGGACCCGACCAAGGACGTCTGGGGCAATGTCATCGCCGACTGCGAGGACAAGCTGATCTTCGACCGTTACAACGAGTGCGCCAACAAGCTCGGCGAGGACTATTCCGACGAGCTGATGGAGGAGATGACCAAGCTCCAGGAGATCATCGACGCCCGCGACCTGTGGGACATCGACTCCAAGGTCGAGATGGCCATCGACGCCCTGCGCTGCCCGCCCAATGACTCCAGCATCGAGAATTTGTCGGGCGGTGAAAAGCGCCGCATAGCCCTGGCGCGTCTTCTGCTCAGCAAGCCCGACATCATGCTGCTGGACGAACCCACCAACCACCTGGACGCCGAGTCGGTGGCCTGGCTGCAGCACCACCTCGAAAACTTCCCGGGCTGCGTCATCCTGGTCACCCACGATCGCTACTTCCTGGATCAGGTCACCAAGTGGACGCTGGAACTCGACCGCGGCAAGGGCGTGCCCTACGAGGGCAACTACTCCGGCTGGCTGGAACAGAAGACCAAGCGCGTCGTGCAGGAGCAGTCGGAGTCCGACAGCCGCCAGCGCGCGCTGACCCGCGAACTTGAGTGGGTGCGCAGCTCTCCGAAAGCCCGTCAGTCCAAATCCAAGGCCCGTCTGGCCAGCTACGAGGAAATGGTCTCGGCGCAGGAAAACGCCCGCGCCGCCCAGACCCAGGCCCACATCCAGATCCCGCCCGGCCCGCGCCTTGGCAATCTGGTGCTCGAAGTCGAAGGCCTGGAAAAGGAATATGGCGACAAGGTTCTCTTCAAGGACCTGTCGTTCCGCCTGCCGCCCAACGGCATCGTCGGCGTCATCGGCCCCAACGGCGCCGGCAAGTCGACCCTGTTCAAGCTGATCACCGGCCGCGAGCAGCCTGACCAGGGCACGGTCAAGGTCGGCGACACGGTCAAGCTCTCCTACGTGGATCAGAGCCGCGACGCGCTGGATCCCAACAAGACC
>JANOSS010000004.1:0-3821 GCA_031415995.1 Caulobacter sp.
CATTTCCGCAAGGGAATAAACGGAAGAACGGAAAGGCCGCCCTACGGGGCGGCCTTTTTCGGTTTGGGCGAGCTCAGCGAATGACCGGCTTGTCCGCCTTGCCCATCCACGACATCAGCGGCATCAGCGGCAGGCCCCACACCAGGCCCACGACAGCGAAATACACCAGGTGCACCGCGCGGTTATCGGGTAGGTAGTCATAGAGAGTGGCGGCGATGGCGACATAGGCTGCCAGGAAGGCCATGATGCCCAGGCCGCCGATCAGTTTCCGCACCCGGGCTGGGATGAGGGGACGGGTCGAAACAGGGTGAGCACTCACGCGGATCTCCGGAAGACAAGGCCAAGAACGGCCAGAAACATCGTGGCCCCGACGCTGGCGACGATCAGGCCGCCCCAGAATCCGTTGAAGGGCAGGGCGAGGCGTTGGGCGATGAACACGCCGATAAAGGCACCGATCACGCCGATCAGCAACTTGACGAACAGCGAGTGGCGCCGCCCCAGCGCGAGGTCGGCGAACCAGCCGGCGAAGATGCCGATCAACGCCGTCGCGAACACTCCAACACCGCTCATCAGACCCTCCACGCGGGACTGGTCGTCCGCGTCGCCATCCTCGCACGAAAGTCCCTTAAGCGTCATCGGTCATGGACGGCCGGCCGCGACGGGAGTAGGGGTCGGCTGGTCGCATTTCGGCCCAGAATAGTCGCTTTGTCTGGTAACATGACGTCATTCCTGCGTTCCGACCGTTCCCGCCCCGTCGCCATCTGGCTGTTTGTCGTGGCGGCCCTCGTCTTCTGCATGGTCGTGGTCGGCGGCGCGACGCGCCTCACCGATTCGGGCCTGTCGATCACGGAGTGGAAACCGATCATGGGCGCGCTGCCGCCGATGTCGCAGGCAGCCTGGCAGACCAATTTCGAGCTCTACAAGCAGATCCCCCAGTACAAGCTGGTCAATGCCGGCATGACCCTGGAAGCCTACAAGACCATCTTCTGGTGGGAGTGGGGGCACCGGTTTCTGGGCCGGCTGGTTGGCGCGGCCTTCGCCATCCCGTTCGGCTTCTTTCTGATCCGCGGGATGATCCCGCGCCGCCTGATCTGGCGCTGCGCGGTGATGCTGCTTCTGGGCGGGCTGCAGGGCCTGGTGGGTTGGTGGATGGTGTCCAGCGGCCTGTCCGAACGGGTCTCGGTCGCACCTGAGCGCCTCATGACTCACCTGGGCTTGGCCCTGGCGCTGTTCGTCATGCTGAACTGGACCGCGCTGGACGCCTGGGCCGGCTCCCCCCGCGTCGACGAGCGTTCACCCTGGCGCGGCTGGGCCCTGGCGCTGCTGGGCGCTATCTTCTTTCAGAGCCTGCTGGGCGCCCTGGTGGCCGGCAATGATGCGGGACTTGTCTACAACGACTGGCCGATGATGAACGGCGCGTTTCTGCCCGACCAGTATGTCGGCAAGGGTTTCTGGGGCACGCTGGCCCACAGCCAGGGGGCGGTGCAGCTTCACCACCGGCTGGTCGCTTACGCCCTGTTCGCGGCAGGCATCGCGGTGGGTGTCATGGCCTACCGCGCGCGCCGCCTGCCGGCTCAGGCCAAGGCGGCGGGCCTTGCGGTCGCCGTTGTCGTCACGATGCAAGCGGGCCTGGGCGTTTGGACGTTGATGGCTCACGTGCCGCTGTCGCTGGGCGTGCTGCACCAGGCCGGCGCGGCCGTGTTGCTGGCCGTCGCCACCGCCTTTGCCTGGCGCGTAAGACGGTCGTAGAGCGTTTTCCGATAAGTGTGAAACGGTTATCGGATCGAAAAACGCTCTAAAATTCTGATTTAGAGCTCTTTTCGCCCGACCTTAATGTAGCTATCAGGTCGGAAAACGCTCTAGGCCTTCAGGGTAGCCCAGGGGCCGGTGATAGCCAGGGTGATGCCCGGCCACTGCACGTTGACGAACAGGGTCTGGCCGTCGGGCGAGAAGCAGGCGCCGGCAAACTCCGCGTTACCCCGGAACGCGTTGCGAGCCAGGGTGTAGACCTTGCCCGCCGGCGTTATGCCCTTGATGTGATTGGGCTTCGCTTCCGAGTAGCGGTCTTCACAGACCAGGATGTGGCCGAGCGGCGAGACCGTGATGTTGTCGGCGTAGTCCAGGACGCTCTCGTTCTTGCTCTCGACGAACAGCTGCAGGCGACCAGGCTGATCGGCCTCGCCGGCCTGACCTTCATGGGCGCTGGGCACATAGCGGAAGATCTGGCCCGCGCCGGCCGCGCCGCCCGAGGTGGCGGTGAAATAGAGTTCGCCCTGACCCCACCAAAGGCCTTCGCCTCGCGCGAAGAAGGCCGCGCCCTTGGCGTGACCCCGCAGGCGCAGATCGTCATAGGGGTTGTCGACGCCGTCGATATCGATCCAGCGCGCGTCCTTCCATGCGCCCTGTTTGATATTGTCTTCGCCCTCGTGATTTCGGGTGTCGGCGTCTTCCGTCACGCCGACGAAGCCCAGAACTTGCAGACGGCCGCCCGCCGCGAGGTTGCGGCGGTCATTGGGCAGGAAGCGATAGAACAGGCCGTCCGGCAGATCCTCGGTCATGTAGACGACGCCGGTGCGCGGATCGATGCAGGCGGCCTCATGCTTGAAGCGGCCCATGGCCTTCAGCGGGTTGGGATCGACGAGGCCCTTGGCCGCGTGCGGCACTTCGAAGACGTAGCCATGATCCTTGCCGATTTCGAGGCCGGCGGTGAGGGTGGTTTCCTCACAGGTCAACCATGACCCCCAGGGCGTGACGCCGCCGGCGCAATTGACCGCCGTTCCGGCCAGGCTGAGGTGCTGGCTGACGGTCTGGCCGCTCTTGAGGTCGTAGATCATCGTGGTCGTGCCGCCCGGCAGCGGCAAACCCGTGTCACTAAAGTCGTAGGCTCGGTCCTTGGGCAGTCGGTCGGCCAGACGGCCGCCCAGGCCAAAGGCACCGTAGTCGAAGGCGCGCGGACCCAGCTCGTGATTGCGGACCAGCGCAACCTTGCCGCCGCCAACGTCAAAACAGCCCATGCCGTCAAAGGCGCCCGGTACAAGGAACCCGTCGGCCATGGTTTCGCCAGCCTGGCTGATCACGCGATAGGAGAAGCCCGAAGGCAGTTCAAGCATGCCCTTGGGGTCTGGCAGAAGCGGCCCATAGCCCTCGACCTCATTGATGTAGGCATGGCTGGGTGTTTCACCGTCCTGGGCCCTTGCGCTGAAGCCGGTGAAGGCCAGGCTGGTAGCCGCCGAGGCGATAAAGGCGCGACGCGAGAAGGTCATGGCAAAAGCTCCAGGATATGACAGCCCTATGCCCGCCTTGCATGACGCTGCTATGACGCCCTATGGTCCGGTATTATAATACCACATCGTTCAAACCCTTGTGGCGTAAGGGTTTGTCGACTTTCTTGCGTGCGCATTGTTGACAGGCGGCAAACCCTCCTGTACCTGCCGCCCCTCACGCAGACGGAGCCGTTTCCTTTGGCTCCTGACGCACAAGGAATACGGATCAATCCCATGCAAAAGACCACGGCTTCTCTGAAGCCTGCCGAGGTCGAGAAGAAGTGGATCGTGGTCGACGCCCAGGACGCCGTTGTCGGTCGTCTGGCGACGTTCATTGCCATGCGTCTTCGCGGCAAGCATCGTCCCGACTACACCCCCAACGTTGACTGTGGCGACTTCGTCGTCGTGATCAACGCTGACAAGGTGAAGTTCACCGGCAAGAAGATGGACGACAAGATCTACTATCGCCACACCGGTCACCCGGGCGGCGTCAAGTCGACCACCCCGCGCAAGCTGCTGGAAGGCCGCTTCCCGGAACGCGTCCTCGAAAAGGCCGTC
>JANOSS010000005.1:0-2356 GCA_031415995.1 Caulobacter sp.
GACACGATGCTTTAGTGCGCGAGGTCGAGAAGGCGGCGGCAAAGTCCGGCGCGCCTTTCCTGGCCGCAAATGCGCCCCTCGCCGAAGCAAGGGTCCGGTGGTCGCAAGGCTTCGACGCCCTGACCCGCGTTGCGGGACTGGTCGCGGCGCTGGCGTCAGCGAAGTCGGGGGCGGATCACGCCTTCGACGCATCCGCCTTCAGTCGTCTGAAGGCGGAGCGCGACGCATTGCGACGAGCCATCAAGACCGGGACGATTTGGGACGATGAGGCGGGTTCGTAACGAACTCGGCCCGTATGCGTTCTATTTCCGAACAAATGTTGCATTTTTGCCGAGGGGCCGGCGGGGTCCTGACGGCGCGGAGAATTTGACTGAATGACTGATACGCAGGAACCGCCTGAGTCCACGTCCACCGACGGGCCTTTGCTCGATCTGACGGATGCCGGCGTCAAGAAGTTCATCAAGCAGGCGAAGGCCCGCGGCTATGTGACGATGGAGGAGCTGAACAAGGTTCTGCCGTCCGAGGAAGTCACGCCTGACGCCATTGAAGACACTCTAGCGATGCTCAGCGAGATGGGCGTGAACGTCGTGGAGGCCGAGGAAGACGCGGCCGAGACCACGGGTGGCGAAGTGGCCGAACGCGCGGAGACTTCGGTCACCGAAGGCGATGCCAAGCCGACCTACGACCGCACCGACGATCCCGTCCGCATGTACTTGCGGGAAATGGGCTCGGTCGAACTGCTCTCCCGCGAGGGCGAGATCGCCATCGCCAAGCGGATCGAGGCCGGGCGCGACGCGATGATCTCGGGCCTGTGCGAAAGCGCCCTGACGTTCGAGGCCATCATGGTGTGGCGCGACGAACTGGCCAACAACCGCATCCTGCTGCGCGAGGTCATCGACCTGGACGCCACCTACGGCGTGCTCAACCCCTCGTCCCTGCCGCACAACCAGCCCCAGCCCCCGATCCCCGGCCAGCCCGTTCCGCCCAAGCCGGAACCGGAAGAAGGCGCTGAATCTGCTGAAGAAAAGCCGGATCAGGATGAGGAGGACGAAGACTTCGACGATGGCGGCGGGATGTCGATCTCGGCGTTGGAGGCGGAGCTGCGCGACGGGGTCATGGAGACGCTGGACGCGATCGCCTCGGACTTCGATGCGTTCAGAAAGCTTCAGGAGAAGCTGGTCGAGACGCGGCTGAAGGGCGAGGACCTGTCGACCAAGGACCGCAAGGCCTATGACACCCTGTCGGCGGCCATCTCGGGCCGGCTGAAGACGCTGAAGCTCAACAACAACCGTATCGAGGCCCTGGTCGAGCAGCTCTATGCGATCAACAAGCGGCTGATCGGTCTCGAAGGCCGGCTGCTGCGCCTGGCCGACAGCTACGGCATCTCGCGCCCCGAGTTCCTGAAGGCCTATTTCACCCGCGAGCTGGATCCTAACTGGTCCGAGACGGTCAAGGAGATGGGCGTCCGCTGGACCAAGTTCAGCGATGACCAGTCCACCCAGATCGCCGCCATCCGGGGCGACGTCGCCGCCGTGGCGGTCGAGGCCGGCCTGCCGATCGACGACTATCGCCGCATCGTCCAGACCGTCCAGAAGGGCGAACGCGAAGCCCGTCAGGCCAAGAAGGAAATGGTCGAGGCCAACCTGCGCCTCGTGATCTCCATCGCCAAGAAATACACGAACCGCGGCCTGCAGTTCCTGGACCTGATCCAGGAGGGCAATATCGGTTTGATGAAGGCGGTCGACAAGTTCGAGTACCGTCGCGGCTACAAGTTCTCGACCTACGCCACCTGGTGGATCCGTCAGGCGATCACCCGCTCGATCGCCGACCAGGCCCGGACCATCCGCATCCCGGTGCATATGATCGAGACGATCAACAAGATCGTCCGCACCAGCCGCCAGATGCTGCACGAGATCGGCCGCGAGCCGACCCCGGAGGAGCTGGCCGAAAAGCTGGCCATGCCGCTGGAGAAGGTCCGCAAGGTCCTGAAGATCGCCAAGGAGCCGATCAGCCTCGAAACGCCGATCGGCGACGAGGAAGACAGCCACCTGGGCGACTTCATCGAGGACAAGAACGCCATCCTGCCCATCGATGCGGCGATCCAGTCCAACCTGCGCGAGACCACCACCCGCGTGCTGGCGTCTCTGACGCCGCGCGAGGAACGCGTCCTGCGCATGCGCTTCGGCATCGGCATGAACACCGACCACACGCTGGAAGAAGTCGGCCAGCAGTTCTCGGTCACCCGCGAACGCATCCGCCAGATCGAGGCCAAGGCCCTGCGCAAGCTCAAGCACCCGAGCCGGTCGCGGAAGCTGCGGAGCTTCCTGGACAGCTGAGGCGCGACGGCGCCGACAAA
>JANOSS010000006.1:0-5771 GCA_031415995.1 Caulobacter sp.
CTTGGTGGCCTCGGGGTCGCGCTTGAAGATCAGGCTGTTGAACTCTGTGCGCTTCTCGGCCCAGACGTCGTACTGGCGGCGCAGGTCCAGATTGCTGTTCATCGAGCGGATCACCGGCTGGACGTTGTCCATCGCCTTGTCCTGCAGCAGCATGATGAAGCAGAACGGCTCGCCCTTCTCGAAGCGCACCGTGCCGGGGCGGGTGAAGAGCCAGTTCATCGTGAAGGGGAAGGGCAGCCAGTCGGTCTCGACCAGGCCGGCCAGGGGCTGGATGCCGTCCTTGATGTGGTTGGGCGGGCCCATGGTCAGCATCGACCAGCCGGGCGGCGTGCGGAACAGATAGCCGGTATGGAAGGTCACCGTGCCGCGCGAGAAGTGCGACTTCACGAACCCGGTAAAGCCCGGATAGGGGTGATCGGGCTGGAACTTGATGCAGTCCTGATGCGTCCCGCCGTCCCAGGTCATCGAGAAGCCGACCGGGCACAGGATCTCCCAGCCCGAGGTATTGGCCATCGACAGCGGCAGGCAGCGATAGGGGTGGCGGTCGGCGAAGTGGTCCATCCAGGCCCGCTGCGGACGGCCCGGCACGATCTCCGGCGGGCGGTTCTCGGTGGGATAGCACTCCAGTTCCATGCCGCGCGTCTTCCTGATTTCCTTGACCCTAGGCTCAGGTCTAGCGCCCGCGAGGCGAGGCCGTCCAGTTCCCCGAACGGCAAGGCTGAGCTAGGAAGCGCGCATGAAGACCCGAGCCGACCTGTTCGCCTTCCTCGACGCCCATGGGATCGCCCATTCCACCCTCGACCATCCGCCCGTATTCCGGGTGGAGGAGGGGCTGGAGATCAAGGCGGCCCTGCCCGGCGGGCACACCAAGAACCTGTTCCTCAAGGACGCCAAGGGTCAGCTGTGGCTGATCTCGGCCCTGGGCGAGACGGTGATCGATCTCAAGCGTCTGCACACGGTGATCGGCTCGGGCCGGCTGTCGTTTGGACCGGAAGCGATGATGATCGAGACGCTGGGCGTGAAGCCGGGCTCGGTCACCGCCTTTGGCCTGATCAACGATCTCGAGCATCGGGTGCGCTTCGTGCTGGACGCCGCCCTGGCCAGGGCCGATCCGGTCAATTTCCATCCGCTGGGCAACGACGCCACGACGGCCGTGTCGCAAGCGGGCCTGCGCGCCTTCCTGTCGGCCCTGGGGATCACGCCGATGATTGTCGATTTCGAGGCCATGACGGTCGCCTCTTGAGCGAACCGGCGATTGCGGTTGTCGCTTCGAGGGACCATCTTGGCCCTGACCGCGTTTCGACCTGCATGAGAGACTTCCGATGAGCCTGATCGGCGAAAAGCCCGCCCCCATTCAAGCCGGTGGCCCCGCGGGCAAGAGCGCGCATATCAAGGACGGCACGGACGCCAGCTTCATGGCCGACGTCATCGAGGCGTCGAAGACCCAGCCGGTCATCGTCGATTTCTGGGCCACGTGGTGCGGCCCGTGCCGCACGCTGACCCCGGCCCTGGAAAAGGCTGTCGCGGCCGCCGGCGGCGCGGTCAAGCTGGTCAAGATCGATGTCGACAAGAACCCCGGCTATTCGGGCCAGCTGCGCGTGCAGTCGATCCCGACCGTCTATGCCTTCGTCGACGGCCAGCCGGTCGACGGCTTCCAGGGCGCGGTGCCCGAGAGCGAGATCAAGGCCTTCATCGCCCGCATCTCCGGCCCGCCGGCCCCCAGCGACCTGGACGCCCTGCTGGCCATGGGCAAGGAGTCGCTGGACCTGGGCGACCTGGGCGGCGCGGCCCAGGCCTATGCCGAGGCCCTGCGGATGGACCCGGAGAACGTCAAGGCGCTGGGCGGCCTGGCCCGCTGCTATCTGGACGGCGGCGATCTGGAGCGCGCCGCCGAGGTGTCCGCCATGGCGCCGGTGGGCGCCAAGGACCCCGAGCTGGAAAGCGTCCGCGCCGCCCTGGCCCTGGCTGCCGACGCGCCGTCCGAGACCGCGCCGTTCGAGGCGCGCCTGATCGCCGATCCCGACGACCACGAGGCCCGTTTCGAACTGGCCAAGGCCCTGGCCGGCGCCGGCCACCTGCAGGCCGCGTCCGACCATCTGCTGGCGATCATCGCCCGCGACCGGACCTGGAACGACGATGCGGCGCGCAAGCAGCTTCTGACCGTGTTCGAGGCGGCCGGCGCGATGTCGGAAGTCGCCAGGGCCGGCCGCAAGCGGCTTTCCTCCATCCTGTTCAGCTAGGAATTCCTATGTCGGGAACCATTCGACGGTTGAGCGACCTGCCGCTGGTCATCCCGGTCTTCCCGCTGGACGGCGTCCTGCTGCTCCCCGGCGGCCAGCTGCCGCTCAACATCTTCGAGCCGCGCTATCTGAACATGCTGGACGACGTGATGTCGGGCGAGCGGATGATCGGCATGATCCAGACCCGCCCCAATGGCGCCGGTCCGGAGGACGAGCACGGCCCCAGCCTGGCGCCGATCGGCTGCGCGGGTCGGGTGACCAGCTTCGCCGAGACCGCCGATGGCCGCTATCTGGTGACCTTGACCGGAATCTGCCGATTCCGGGCCGGCGCAGAATTGCCCGCGCGCATGCCCTATCGCCAGGTGCGGGCCGATTACGCGTCGTTCGAGGCTGACCTGCGCGAGGACGGCCCTTCGTTAGAGGGCGTTGATCCCGTTCCCCTGCTGGCCGCCCTGCGCCGCTATCTGGACCATCGCGGTCTGGCCATCGACTGGACCAGCGCCGAGAACGCCCCGTCGGATGCCCTGATCAACAGCCTGTCCATGGCCCTGCCGTTCGAGCCCATGGAAAAGCAGGCCCTGCTGGAGGCTCCAACCATGGCTGACCGGCGCGAGACCCTGGTGGCGTTGCTGGAGATCGACGCGGCCGTGAGCGACGACGACGAGCCGCCCTCTATCCAGTAGGAAACGGGAGCGCCATCAAGACGGCTTTGCAAAGTTTGGAGCGGGATGCGGGCGGAAAACCGCTTCACACTTTTCCTCATCCCGCTCTAGAGAGGTTTCATGACCGCCACACCGACCCCGCCGCCTGCCGACATCGACCCGCGCCTGCTGGAAGTGCTGGTCTGCCCCGTCACCCGCACCACGCTGGACTATAACCGCGTGCGCGGCGAGCTGGTCAGCCGGGCCGCCAAGCTGGCCTATCCGATCCGCGACGGCGTGCCGATCATGCTGCCCGAAGAAGCCCGCTCGCTCGAAGACGGCGAATAGGGCCTTGGCCTTCGACGCCGGCCTGACCAGACTGCCTCGGCTGGCGTCGCTGGACGTCCTGCGCGGCCTGACCATCGTGGGCATGATCCTGGTCAATTCGGCCGCCTATCTGCATTACGTCAGCGGCTACGACGTCTTCCCGATCCTGATGCACTCGCGCTGGGCCGGCTTCACCCTGGCCGACGCGGTGTTCCCAGCCTTCATCTTCATGACTGGGGTCTCGATCCCGCTGGCCACCGCCGAGCGCGGCCTGGACGCCGCTGGTCTGCGCCGCCTGCTGGTGCGGACCGGGCGGCTGATCCTGCTGGGCCTGCTGGTCAGCAACATCTACTGGCTGGCGACGCCCGAGAGCGTGGTGTTCCGCCCCATGGGCGTGCTGCAGCGCATCGCCCTGGCTTTCCTCGCCGCCGCCGTGCTGTTTCGCGTCACGGGACCCCGCACGCGCCTGACGATCGCGGTGGTCCTGCTGCTGCTCTACTGGCCTCTGTGCCTGGCGCCCTGGCCCGGTGGCGCGGCCGACCTGATGACGCCCGGAGCCAGCCTGATCGCCTTCGCCGACCGCGTCGTGCTGGGCGTCCACACCTATGTCAAAGGCCCGCTGGGCTATGATCCCGAAGGCCTGCTGGGAACCCTGCCAGCCATCGCCCAGGCCCTGATCGGCGTCGCGGCCGGCGAGTGGCTGGCCGCCCGGCGCGGCGCGCGGGGCCTGGCGATCGCCGGCGCCCTGCTGCTGGTCATTGGCGTCGCCTGGGGCTTTGTCTTCCCGGTCGTCAAGGACCTGTGGACCAGCAGCTATGTTCTGGTGTCCAGCGGCGCAGCCCTGCTGGTGCTGGCCGCCCTGCACCAGGCCCTGGACATCAAGCTGTGGCGCATGCCGGGCAAGGCGTTTCTGACCGACTTCGGGGTCAACGCCATCTTTGCCTATGTGCTGCACGAGCTGGCCTCGATCATCCTGACCGCGCACATGCTCAAGATCCCCTATGACGCGGCCTCGCCGCTGCTGGGGACCAAGACGGCGGCCCTGATCCCGGTGGCGATCTTCATCGGCTTGGTCTGGGCGGTGGTGGCCTACATGCGCAAGCGCAACTGGATCGTGAAGGTCTAGATCGCCTGCCCGCGCAGCAGTCTCGGCAGATCGCCCACCGCCCCGCCGGCCTCCTGCATGAAGAACCGCCGGGCCGGGGCGATGCGATTGACCGCCGCCAGACCGATGCCCCGCGCCATCCGCAGGATCGGGTTGTCGTTGGAGAACAGCCGCACGAAGCCGTCGAAGGCCAGGGCGTTGGTCACGGTGTCGAACCGCCGCCAGCGAGCGAAGCGCTCCAGCACGACGTCGCTGCCGATGTCCTCGCCGCCGCGCATCGCCTCGACCAGAACCTGCGCCAGGGCCGCCGCGTCCTTGAGGCCCAGGTTCAGGCCCTGTCCGGCGATCGGGTGCACGCCATGGGCGGCGTCGCCGATCAGGGCCAGGCGCGGGGCGACCATGCGCTCGGCCAGGGATAGCGACAGCGGATAGACGAAGATCGGGCCGACGATCTCGACATCGCCCAGAAACTCGCCGAACCGGCGCATCAGGTGGGCCTGAAAGGCTTCGGGTCGGGCGTCGCGCAGGGCCTCGGCGCGGGCGGTGCTTTCGGTCCACACCAGACTGGCGCGGTTTTCGGTCAGGGGCAGGATGGCGAACGGGCCGCTGGGCAGGAAATATTCATGGGCGACGCCCTCGTGCGGGCGCTGCATCTTCACCGTCAGCACCACGCCGCTCTGGCCATAGCCCCAGCCGATATCGCCGATGCCGGCCGCCTTGCGCAGCACCGAGCCGCGACCTTCGGCGCTGACTGCCAGCGGGGCCGATAGCACCCGGCCATCGGCCAGGGTGATGCGGGCGCCGGCGGCGTCGACCTCGAGCGTTTTCGCGGCCATCGGCGCGATCACCGGAATGGCCTGATCGGTCACGGCCTGGGAGAGGGCCGCGCGGATCTGGCGGTTCTCGATCAGATAGCCCAAGGGCTCACCGTCCGAGCGGTCGGCGATCTCGCTGGAATCGAAGCGCAGGAAGGCCGGCGAGGCCCCCCGCGCGGCGGCGCCGGGCGTGCGGCCGTCGGTGACCAGGATCTGTTCAATGCGCTGGGCGTGGGGCTCAAGGGCCTGGCCCGCGCCGATGGTCCGCCACTGGCGAAAGCTGGAATAGGCGACGGCCGAGGAGCGCCCGTCAAAGGTCGGGGCCAGCTGGGCTTCGAACGGCTGGGGGTCGACCAGTAGCGGCCGGAGGCCGCCTGAGGCCAGGGCGAGAGCCAGGGTGGACCCGGCCATGCCGGCTCCCGCGATGATCACATCGGCGTCGTGCGTGCGCATGAGGCGGATATGGGCCTGCGGGGGTGGGGTGTCTAGGGGAAGTGTAGCGACCTGCGCAACCGGATAGATGCCTGACAGTTAGTCCGATTACATTCCTGACGGTTTTGGGGCTGGGTTGTTGGTGGCTACGGGCCTGGGCGGCCGCCCAGGCCCGTAGCGGCTGATCTTCTGTGTCTTGCGATCGATAAGC
>JANOSS010000007.1:0-25737 GCA_031415995.1 Caulobacter sp.
GCGACGCGGTAGGCAGCGCTTACTGCTCCCCGTTGGGGGAGCTGTCGCGGAGCGACTGAGGGGGCTGATGCTGCATAGGCCGAGCTCGCCCCCTCCGGCCCTCTGGGCCACCTCCCCCAAAGGGGGAGGATCTACTCCGCAGCCCTACCGCGTCGCCTCGTGGACCTCTTCCTTGGTTTCCTGACCAGCCTTCTTGGCGCCGGCCTTGATGTCGGAGCCGGCTTCCTTGGCCGCGTCGCCAGCCTTTTCGCCGGCGACCTGAACCGCGTCGGTCGCTTCGCCGGCGGCTTCCTTCAGCTCGGCTCCGGCCTCCTTGGCGCTTTCCTTCAGGGCCGTGCCGGCTTCCTTGACGTCGGGATCGGCCGAGATTTCCTTGGCCGCATCCTTGATGTCGGTGGCGGCGGCCTTGGCGCCTTCCTTGATCTGCGTGGCGTGCTGGTCCGAACAGGCGGCCAGCGACAGGGCGGCGGCGCAGACGGCGAAGATCAGGGGGGAACGCATGGTGGTGCTCCTGGAAAAAGTGTCGGTTCGATAACGGCTCCCCACGGTCAAGGTTCCGCCGCCGGCTTTTCCCAACGGCGGCTTTCAATGCAGGGCCCGGACCGCTAAACCGCGCCCATGCGCATCGCTTTCCTCGGCACCCCCGATTTCGCCGTCGCCTGTCTGGCCGAACTGGTCGCCTCGGGCCACGAGATCGTGGCCGTCTATTCGCAGCCTCCGGCCCCGCGCGGTCGCGGCCAGGACCTGAAGCCCTCGCCGGTCCACGCCTTCGCCGAAGGTTTGGGCCTGCCCGTGCGCACACCGGTCTCGATGAAGACGCCCGAAGAGATCGCGGCCTTCCAGGCTCTGGACCTCGACGCGGCCGTGGTCGTCGCCTTCGGCCAGATCCTGGTCAAGGCGGTGCTGGATGCTCCCCGCGAGGGTTGCTTCAACCTGCACGCCTCGCTGCTGCCCCGCTGGCGCGGCGCGGCCCCGATCCAGCGGGCGATCATGGCCGGCGACGCGGTCACTGGCGTGCAGGTGATGCGGATGAGCGAGGGCCTCGACGAGGGCCCGATCCTGATGTCCGAACAGGTGCGGATCGATAGTTTCGACACCGCCGCCTCGCTGCACGACAAGCTGGCCGAAGTCGGCGCGCGCATCCTGCCGATCGCCCTGGGCGCGATCGAGCGCGGCGCGGCCCGCGAGACGCCGCAGAGCGAAGACGGCGTGACCTACGCCAAGAAGATCAAGTCGGCCGAGGCCCGCATCGACTGGACCCGCCCCGCCGCCGAAATCGACTGCCACATTCGCGGCCTCTCGCCCTTCCCGGGCGCGTGGTTCGAGGCGCCGTCCGAGAAGGGCCCCGTGCGGGTGAAGGCCCTGCTGTCGCGCGTCGAGGACGCCGCCCAAGTGACAGATGGCGGAGAGCCCGGGGCCGTGCTGGATGACAGCCTGCTGATCGCCTGCGGAGACGGCGCCGTGCGCCTGCTGAAGGCCCAGCGCGAAGGCAAGGGCGCCCAGGACGCCGGCGACTTCATCCGGGGCTTCCCGCTGGCCGCCGGAACCGTTCTGGCCTGATGCCCCGCTACCGCCTCCGCGTCGAGTATGACGGCCGGCCCTATAACGGCTTCCAGGCCCAGGCGACCCTGCCCTCGGTGCAGGGCGCGATCGAGGCGGCGGTGAAGGCGTTCTGCGGCCAGGAACTCCGCATCGCCGCAGCGGGTCGCACCGACACCGGCGTCCACGCGACGGGCCAGGTCGTGCATGTGGATCTGGAGCGCGACTGGCCGGCCCAGACGGTCATGAACGCCCTCAATGCCCACCTGACCCGCGAGGCGGTCAGCATCCTGGCCTGCGAGATCTCCGAAGGCGATTGGCATGCCCGGTTTTCGGCCAATGAGCGGCGCTATCTGTACCGCATCCTCAACCGGCGCGGCCCGCCGGCCCTGGACAAGGGCAAGGTCTGGCATGTGAAAAAGCCGCTGGATGCCCAGGCCATGCACGCGGCGGCCCAAGCCCTGGTGGGCCTGCACGACTTCACCACCTTTCGCGACATGCACTGCCAGGCCAAGTCGCCGCTCAAGACCCTCGACGTGGCGAGGGTGTGGCGTGAGGGCGAGGAGGTTCATCTGAGCTTCGAGGCCCGCAGCTTCCTGCACCGGCAGGTGCGGTCGATGACCGGGACGCTGGTCGAGGTGGGGATCGGGCGGTGGAGCGCGCAGGATGTTCGCGAGGCGCTGGAGGCGAGGGACCGCACCCAGTGTGGACCTGTGGCACCGGCGGATGGGCTCTATCTGGTGGGTGTGGGGTACGAACCCTCAACCGTAAAATAGTTTGTCGTCCCGGCCGTAGCGAAGCGGAACTCCGGGACCCAGGGGCAACCGCGATGCGCCGGCCCCTGGGATGACAACAGTTTTTGAGATCTACAGCACCGAGCAGTTGGTCAGCTGGGCGAACGCCTCCAGCGCCGCCGTTCCGACCACGGAAGTTCCGAAGCGGTCCAGCTCCGGCGACCACACAGCGATCACCGCCTTGCCGGGAACCACGGCGACGATGCCGCCGCCGACGCCGCTCTTGGCGGGCAGGCCGACGCGATAGGCGAAGCTGCCGACGCTGTCATAGATGCCGCAGGTCAGCAGCAGGGCGTTCAGGCGCCGCGTCAGGCGCTCGGGGAAGATGGTCTCCTGGATCACCGGCGAGAAGCCGCCGGCCGCCAGGGGCAGCATGGCCCGCGCCAGTTGCCGGCAACTCATGGTCAGGGCGCATTGCCGGCAATAGGCGGCGACCACGGCTTCGGGATCATGGGTGATGGTGCCCTTGCCGCGCATCAGATTGGCGATGGCGCGGTTCTGGTGGGCGGTGGCCAGCTCTGACGCGGCGACCGCCTCGTCGATCTGCACCGGCTCATCGGCCAGGAAGCCGGCGAAGCCGCGCACGAGGGCGGCCGGGTCCTTGACCGTGTCCAGCAGGTGGTCGGTAATCGCCAGGGCCCCGGCATTGATGAACGGGTTGCGCGGCACGCCTGCCTCGGCCTCAAGCTGGGAGAGGTGATTGAACGGCGTGCCCGACGGTTCCTTGCCGACCCGGGTCCAGACCTCGTCGCCAAAGCGGTTCAGGGCCAGGCCCAGGGCGAAGACCTTGGTGATGCTCTGGACCGAGAAGCCCTCGTCGGCATCGCCGATCACATGCTCGCCGCCCGACAGGGTGCAGACCGCCATGCCGAACTTGGAGCCCGGCACGTTGGCCAGTTGGGGAATGTAGTCCGCCGGCCGGCCCTTGCCGAAATGCGGCTTCACCAGCACGGCCACCTCGGCCAGGACGTCGTCGATCGAGAACTCGTCCATCGTGGCCATGCGGGAGACCCTAGACCGCGAAGGCTTCGAAATAGCGACGGATCAGGGCTTCATAGGCCTTGGCCAGATCGCGGATCTCCTGGACCGGAACCCGCTCGTCGACCTGGTGCATGGTCGAGCCGACCAGGCCAAACTCGACCACCGGGCACAGGCTGCGAATGAACCGCGCGTCGCTGGTGCCGCCGGTGGTGGACAGCTCCGGAACCCGGCCGGTGGCCTCCTCCACGGCGGCGACGATCACCTCGGTGAAGGGGCCTGGCTTTGTCAGGAAGGCCTCGCCGCTGATCTTGCACATCACCTCGGCGCGGGCCTTGAAGCCCTCGCCCGCAGCGGCGCATTCGCCCTCGATCCAGGCCTGCAGGTCCTTGCCCTTGTGGGCCGGATTGAAGCGGATATTGACGCGGGCCCGGGCCGTGGACGGAATGACATTGGTGGCGGTATTGCCCACATCGATGGTGGTGACTTCCAGGTTCGACGGCTGGAAGCCCTCATAGCCGTCGTCCAGCACCCGGCTTTGCAGGCGCGACAGGATCGAGACCAGCACCGGGATTGGATTGGCGGCGCGGTGCGGATAGGCCACGTGGCCCTGCTGGCCCTCGACGGTGATCCAGGCGTTGATGCTGCCGCGTCGGCCGATCTTGACCATGTCGCCCAGCAGATTGGCGCTGGTCGGCTCGCCGACGATGCAGTGGTCGATGATTTCGCCCTCGGCGGCCAGGGCCTCGACCACCTTGACGGTGCCGTCCTCGGCTACGCCCTCCTCGTCGCCGGTGATCAGGAAGCTGATCGAACCGGCGGGCTCGGGGCTGGCGGCCACGGCGGCGACAAAGGCGGCGATGGCGCTCTTCATGTCGACCGCGCCGCGGCCATAGAGCACGCCGTCCTTGATCTGAGCTTCGAACGGGCCGGCGGTCCAGGCGGCGTCATCGCCGACCGGCACCACGTCGGTATGGCCGGCGAAGCACAGGTTGGGCCGGGCGGTCCCGCGCCGGGCATAGAGGTTCTCGATCTCGCCGAACTTCATGCGGCGACAGGTGAAGCCCAGGGCGTCCAGCTGGCGCTCCAGCAAGTCCATAGCGCCTTCGTCGGCCGGGGTTACAGACGGCCGGCGGATCAGGGCTTGAGCCAGGTCGACGGGGTCGATGCTGACAGGTTCGGGCGTGGGGCTGGTCATGATGCTGGCTTTAGGCTTCCCTCCGGCCTGACGCAAACCAAGCAAGCTTCTTCCAAGAGCGCCCATGCCCAAGATCGACATCGACGCCGCGCCCACCCGTTTCGGCACGGCCTATCCGCCGCCCTATGACGCGCCGTGCCAGGGCCGCCAGCGCTGGAAGCTGGGCGACGCGGCGGGCCTGACCCAGTTCGGCGTCAACCTGATGCGCCTGCCGCCCGGCCAGTGGACCAGCCAGCGCCACTGGCACACCGCCGAGGACGAGTTCACCTGGGTGGTCGAGGGCGAGGTCGTGCTGGTCGAGGATGGGGGCGAGACGATCCTGCGGGCCGGCGACTGCGCGGGCTTCAAGGCAGGGGTCGCCAATGGCCATCACATCCAGAACCGCTCGGACAACGTGGCGGTGCTGCTGGAGATGGGCTCGCGCCGACCGGAGGAGGACGGTTGCGACTATCCCGATATCGACCTGATCCTGCGCGAGGGCGAGGAAGCTTACCGGCACCGCGACGGGACGCCGTATGAGCTGGACGGCGGGCGCAAGCGTTAGCCGATCAGGCTTGATGCAGGTCAAGGCGCGGCGCGCCTGGCGGGCCTTGGCTGACGGCCCCCAGGAGCTGCCCCATGATCCCTCACCGCGAGCGCCATCTGATCGAACGCGTCGGCTGGCTGCGCGCCGCCGTGCTGGGGGCCAATGACGGGATCGTCTCGACCGCCAGCCTGATCGTCGGCGTCGCCGCCGCGTCGCAGGGGCGGGGCGAGATCCTCGTCGTCGGGGTGGCGGGGCTGGTGGCCGGGGCCATGTCGATGGCGGCCGGCGAATATGTCTCGGTCAGCTCGCAGGCCGACACCGAACGCGCCGATCTGGCGCGGGAAAAGGCCGAGCTGGAGATCCAGCCGGCCTTCGAGCTCGATGAACTGGCCGGCCTCTATGAGGCGCGGGGGGTCGAACCCGACGTCGCCCGCGTGGTCGCCGGCCAGCTGATGGCCAAGGACGCCCTTGCCGCCCATGCCCGCGAGGAGCTGGGCATTTCCGAGATCACCACGGCCCGGCCCGTTCAGGCGGCCCTGACCTCGGCCGCGACCTTCGCCACCGGCGCGGCCCTGCCTCTGGTCATGGCGATTGTCGTACCGGCCGGCGTCATCGTCGTGGCGGTGTCGGTCGCCTCGCTGCTGTTCCTGGCCCTGCTGGGCGGCGTCGGCGCGCGGGCCGGCGGCGCGCCCATCGTCAAGGCCGTGGTCCGGGTGACCTTCTGGGGGGCGATCGCCATGGCCCTGACCGCCGGGGTCGGCGCGGTGTTCGGGGTCGCGGCCTGACCTACGGGAGCGTTGTTGATTGACTTTAGCGCGACTGTCAGCGACAAGCACGCAAAGGTGGTTCTTCTTTTGTTCCGTTGACTGGAAGGATCAGGAAGATTCAACTCCGATTCGGAGATCGCTCGTGCCCGCATCCACTGTCCAATTCGACCGGGAGAAGTTCAAGGAGGCCATCCTCTTCTTGGCCTCCTATTGCCCGCCAGAGGAGCTGGGCAATGTGAAGCTTCACAAGATGCTCTACTTTGCCGACATGATGAACTTCCTTGAGGAGGGCCGCCCTTTGACGGGCGTTGACTACCTCAAGCAAAAATTCGGGCCTACAGCCCGTCATCTGTCATCCGCCGTCGAAGAGTTGACGCGTGAAGGGCGTTTGACGGTCAAGGAAGCCGAGTATCACGGCTTCTTCAAAAAAGATTACGTCGCGGCCAAGCCGTTTAGCCGGTCTCGCCTCGCTGAGCGAGAAGTCACCTTGCTGGAAGAGGTCGCTGATTTCGTTCGAGGCAAGACAGCCAGGCAGATCAGCGAAATAAGCCATAACGCCGCTTGGGATGCCGCAGAGTTGGGCGAGGTCATTCCCTATTTCACAGCGTTGCAGCTGGTGCCTGTCGAGGTCACGGATGCAGATCGTGCTTGGGCCCTGGAGACGGCGAAGGTCCATGCGAACGCGAGCCCCTTCTGAGCGGCCGCCTTTCTCGATCAGTCATTCCGAACTTTTCGAGGAAGCGGTTTACGCGCTACAGCGACAGTTCCCGTTCATTGATGACGGCGTGCAGAACCTTGAATGGCTGCTGCGCCGATCACCCTTCAACAATGAGCGCTGCCCCGCCTTTGGGGGGCGGGACCTGTTTATTGGCGTGGGGACCAGAACGCTCCGGTCGCCAAGTTTCCGAGTCCTCTATGAGGTTCGCGACCGAAAAATCTTCCTCTGGCACCTCTCGGTGCGAGAGCCTTAGTCCCGCAGCAGCTCGTTGATCGAGGTCTTCGAGCGCGTCTGGGCGTCGACCGTCTTGACGATCACGGCGCAGTAGAGGCCCGGGCCGCCGTTGGGGTCGGGCAGGTTGCCGGGGACCACGACGCTGTAGGGCGGCACCTTGCCGATGTGGATCTGGCCGGTCTTGCGGTCGACGATCTTGGTCGAGGCGCTGATGAACACGCCCATCGACAGGACGCTGCCCTCGCCGACGATCACGCCTTCGACGACTTCGGAACGGGCGCCGATGAAGCAGTCGTCCTCGATGATGGTCGGGTTGGCCTGCAGGGGTTCCAGCACGCCGCCGATGCCGACGCCGCCCGACAGGTGGACGCGCTTGCCGATCTGGGCGCACGAGCCGACCGTCACCCAGGTGTCGACCATGGTCGCCTCATCGACGAAGGCGCCGATGTTGACGAACGACGGCATCAGGATGACGTTGCGGCCGATGAAGGCGCCGCGACGGACGATGGAGCCGGGCACGGCGCGGAAGCCGGCGGCTTCGAAATTGGGCGCGTCCCAGCCGTCGAACTTGTTGGGGACCTTGTCCCACCACGGACCCACCGCCCCGCCCAGGGTTCCGGCCCGCATGACGCTGTTGGGGTTGAGGCGGAAGGACAGCAGCACGGCCTTCTTCAGCCACTGGTGCGTCGTCCACTCGCCGTCGATCTTTTCCGAGACCCGCACCTTGCCCGCGTCGATCAGCAGCAGGGCCTCCTCGACCGCCGTGCGGACGGGGCCGGTGGTGGCGGTGGAGACGGCGTCGCGGGCTTCCCAGGCGGCTTCGATCTCGGTTTGCAGGTCAGCCAGGGGAATGGAGGAGGAACTGACGGTGGTGCTCATGGCTCAGAGATCCTTCAGGCGCGCCGAGGTCAGGAACCCGGCGAGGTCGTGCGTGCGATGGTGGACGAAATCGGCGGTCGAGGCGGCCGCATGGGCGCCGACCAGCACAGTGGTCATGCCCAGCACAGCGGCGGGGGCGAGGTTCTTCTCGCTGTCCTCGAAAAAGGCGGTGAGCGGCGAGGTCAGGGCGTGGCGCGAGACGATCTTCTCGAACGTCGCCATGGCCGGCTTGGGCAGATAGTCGGCCGTCTCGATGGCGAAGACGTCCTCGAACAGATGGTCCAGGCCCAGATGGCCCAGCACCCGCTCGGCATGGCCCAGCGAGCCGTTGGTGAAGATCAGGCGGCGGCCGGGCAGGGCGTTGATCGCCGAGCGCAGGACGGGATCAGGGATCAGGCGTTCCATCGAGACATCATGCACCTCGTCGAGGAAGGCCTTGGGCGCGATGCCGTGGTTGGCCATCAGCCCGGCCAGGGTGGTGCCGTGCTCATGGTAGTATTTCTTCTGGATCGCCCGGGCCTCGGCGCGCGGCAGACCGGTGGCCTTCTCCATGAAGTCGGTCATCTTGCCCTCGATCAGGGCCATATATTCGCACTCGGCGGGGTACAGGGTGTTGTCGAGGTCGAAGAGCCAAGTCTCGACGTGGGCCAGGTCTGCGGTCATTTCGAGATCAGCGTCCCTGCGCCGTGTTCGCTGAACAGTTCCACCAGCATGGCGTGGGGACGGCGGCCATCCAGGATGACCACAGCCTCGACGCCGGACTCCACCGCGTGGATGGCATTTTCCAGCTTGGGGATCATGCCGCCGCTGGCGACGCCGCTGTCGATCAGGGCTCGGGCCTCGTCCAGGGTCATCTGACGGATCAGCTTGCCGTCGGCGTCCAGCACCCCGGCGATGTCGGTCAGCATCAGCATCCGCTTGGCCTTCAGCGCGCCCGCCAGGGCGCCGGCCACGGTGTCGGCATTGATGTTGAAGGTCTGGCCGGCTTCGGACACGCCGATCGGGGCGATCACCGGGATATAGTCGGTCTCCGACGACAGCAGGGCCTGGATGATGTGCGGATCGACCTTGGTCGGCTCGCCCACGAAGCCCAGGTCGACGACCTGTTCGATATTGCTGTCAGGGTCGCGCTTGGTGCGGGTCACCTTTTCGGCGGTGATCATCCGGGCGTCCTTGCCCGACAGGCCCACGCCGCGGACGTCGGCTTCGGCGCCGGCCAGGGTGATCCAGTTGGCGATTTCCTTGTTGATGGCCCCCGACAGCACCATCTCGGCCACTTCCATGGTCGCTTCGTCGGTGACCCGCAGGCCGTCGACGAAGGTCGACTTGACGCCGGCCCGCTCAAGCATGCGGCTGATCTGCGGACCGCCGCCGTGCACCACCACCGGATGGACGCCCAGCAGCTTCAAAAGCACCGCATCGGCGGCGAACACCTTGGCGACGTCTTCCTGGCCCATGGCGTGACCGCCGTATTTGATCACCACCGTCTCGCGGTCATAGATCTGGATATAGGGCAGGGCTTCGGCCAGGGTCTTGGCGGTGGCCCAGCCCGCTTCCTCGGCGGCGTCGGTCAAGGTTGCGGATCCTGTGCGAAAAGGGCGCGTCTCGATAGCGGACCCCGCCCCCCCTGTCACTCAAAAGAGGTCAGGGGCCCTTGTGATCAAAGCGCCATTTCATCACCAGCACGCCCGACGACATGGCCAGGCAGGCGAGGTTGGAAGCGACCACCGGCCAGGCCCCGATCAGCACGCCATACAGCGTCCAGCAGATGAAGCCGGCCACCGTGACCAGACAGGTGCGCAGGGAGACGGACGAGGCGTCGCGCGCTTTCCAGATCTTGACCATCTGTGGCGCGAAACTGCTGATCGACAGCAGGGCGGCCGCCACCCCGACCACTACGGCCGCAGGCGAAGCTGCCACGATCAGCCGGCCTTGGGCATGTCGAGAAGACCCCACAGCGCCAGATAGTCGGGCGACAGGGTCAGGCCGATCGGCGGCGGGCCGGGCGCGCGGCCGTGGCGAATGCACTGGGTCAGATATTCCAGGGCGGTCTTTACGCCATGGCCGGAATAGGGCTTGCCGATCACGCCGCAGGCTCCGGCGAAGTCAGCGGGCAGACGCTTGACGTTGGCGGTCATGAACAGGGCCACGGCACCGCAGTCGTCGTGTATGCGGCGCGCCACGTCCACACCCGTGGGGCCATCGCACAGATGCACGTCGATCAGGGCCAGATCCGGCTGCAGGTCGCGGGCCAGAGCCACGGCCTCGCCCGAACTCATGGCGTGACCCACCGAACAGCAACCGGCTTCGTCAAGCAGGAATTCCAGCTCCGTGGCGAGGAGAACCTCGTCTTCGACAATCAGAACGCCGAGCGGTTGCTCGTTCATCACTCATCCTCGCCCGTACTATTGAGGCGCGCCGTTCACGGGCAAGTTGATCACAACGCGCGTACCTGGAGAGGCGTCCGTCGTCAGCCACTTCGCCTTCAGCTGCTGGCAAAGCAACTGAACGATCGTAAGTCCAAACCCGGACGACCTCGTTGAAGTCTCCACACCAACGCCGTCATCGGTGATTTCGATCCGTAACTCGCCGTCGATTCGACTAATGCCGACGAAAATCCGCCCTGGGCGGCCTCCCACAAAGGCGTGGCGCATGGCGTTGGACAGCAGTTCGCTGATCACCAGGGCCAAGGGCGCGGCCTTGGCGGCGTCCACATCCACCCGTTCCAGGTCGAGGCTGAACTGGATATCGTCACGGCCCGACGCTCCGATCACGTCGGCTACCAGGTCGCGCACGAAGGCCGAGACGTCGAAGCGTTCAACATCGTCGCTCTGGAACAGACGCCGGTGCACGGTGGCGATGGCGCTGACCCGCTCCAGCATGCCGCGCAAGGCCTGCTTCACGGCCGGGTCGGCGACCCGCCGGTTCTGCAGCAGCAGCAGCGAGGAGATGAGCTGCAGGTTGTTCTTGACCCGGTGATCCACCTCGTGGAGCAGGGCGGTCTTCTGCTCCAGGGCCTGGGTCAGCGCCTGGGTGCGATCCGCCACCAGTTGCTCCAGGTCCTGTTGCCTCTCGTTCCACTGGGATTCGACGCGCTTCTTGTCGCTGATATCCAGCAGCGAGCCGAAAAAGTGGGTGATGGCTCCGCTACTGTCGCGCACCGGGCTGAGATAAAGGGCGTTCCAGAAGGGCGTTCCGTCCTTGCGATAGTTCAGCAATTCGCAGGTGATGTCCTGACCCGCGCTGATCGCCGCGCGCAGTCTCGCTCGCTCCAGCGGATCGGTGTCAACGCCCTGCAGGAAACGGCAATTGCGGCCGATCACCTCGTCGCGGTTATAGCCGGCCATGCGCAGGAAGGCATCGTTGGCGAAGATGATGGGGTTGTCGGCCTGGGTGGCGTCGGTCACGACCGTGGCCATGGGCATGGCCCGGATCGCCGAGGCGAACGGATCTTCGGCCCCATGGTCGGCCGCCAGCGCGTCCGCTGCGCGCTGGGATTGCGAATAGTCCGTCATGCGACCGCCCGACTCGACATCCATCAGCCCCACCCGGCTAAACGTACCGACCTTGTGCGGGTTCCGCATAGTGTCGGCTGGCCAACAGTCTCCCAAAACAGACGCGGCGTGAACCCGCTTCGGGTTCACGCCGCGTGCGCGCCGGACGCAACGGGCAGGGTGACCGCCGGCGATCCGGCTATTTGGGCCGGTAGATCTTGTCGAAGACGCCGCCGTCGGCGAAGTGCGTGGCATGCGCCTTTTTCCAGCCGCCGAAGGTGTCGTCGATGGTGACCAGCGGGATCTTCCTGAACTTGCCGGCATATTTGGCCGCAGCGCCCGTATTGCGCGGACGGTAGTGGTGCTTGCCGATCAGGTCCTGGGCCAAGGGGCTGTAGAGGAAGTTCAGATAGCCCTTGGCGGCCAGGCGGGTCTTGTGGCGGTCGACGTTCTTGTCGACGATGGCCACCGGCGGCTCGGCCAGGATCGACAGCGACGGATAGACGATGTCGAACCTGCCCGGCAGTTCTTCCTGCGCCAGATAGGCCTCGTTCTCCCAGGACAGCAGCACATCGCCGATGCCGCGCTGGCTGAAGGTGGTGGTCGCGCCGCGCGCCCCCGTGTCGAGGATCGGCACGTTCTTGAACAGTTGCTCGACAAAGGCCTGAGCCTTGACCGGGTTGCCGCCGGGCTGCTTCAGCGCCCAGGCCCAGGCGGCCAGATAGTTCCAGCGCGCCCCGCCCGAGGTCTTGGGGTTGGGGGTGATGACCTCGATGCCCGGCTTGATCAGGTCGCTCCAGTCCTTGATCTTCAGCGGGTTGCCCTTGCGGACCAGGAACACGATGGTCGAGGTATAGGGCGTGGAGTTTTGCGGCAGGCGCGACTGCCAGTTAGCCGGCAGCAGCTTGGCCCTGGTGGCGATCTCGTCGATGTCATAGGCCAGGGCTAGGGTGACGACATCGGCCTGCAGGCCGTCGATCACCGAGCGGGCCTGCTTGCCCGAACCGCCGTGGCTCTGATTGATGGTCAGGGTCTGGCCGACCTTTTCCTTCCAGTACTTCGCGTAGGCGGCGTTGATGTCCTTGTAGAGCTCGCGCGTCGGGTCGTAGCTGACGTGCAGCAGGGTCAGGCCCCTGACGCCCTGGGCCTGGGCCTGGCCGGCGATCAGGGCCGGCACGGCGAAGGCCGCCGCGCCGGCTGATGCTGCGACAAGGACGCCCCGACGCGTGGGTTTCTCGAAACGACGGGTCATGTGCGGCATCCTTGGTTTGGCAGGGTTTGAGTTAGAACGCGTACTGGGTTCGCAGCGACCAGATATCCAGGTCCTGGCCGACCTGGGCACCGGCGACCGGGGTCGAGCCGGCGACGAAGGCGGTCCCGCCGGGCGACAGACGACGGACCTCGACATTGCGATAGGCGCCCGACACCGTCACGACGTTGTTGAGATACCAGTTCACGCCCAGCGACAGGATAGTCTGCTCGCCGCCGCGGATCGCGCCGGGCAGGGCCGGGTTGCCGGGGCCGCCGGCCAGGTGATTGAGGTCGAACGTCGAGTAGCGGGCGGCCAGTTCAACCGCCCCCCACTGGGCCTTCTTGGGATTGAACGGCTTGGCCGGGCGCGGATTGTCAAAGCCGGCGGTGGCGGTGTTGTAGCGGCGCGGCTCGCCGGTCAGGGTCCAGCCGGCCTGGACGTACCAGCCGTCGAACTTCGGGTCGCTCAGGGGGCCGGTGCGACGCTGCACGTCGATCTGGAAATACTCGGCCTGGGCGTACAGGTTCTTGTGCTGGGCGCCCAGTTCCAGGCCCAGGGCGGTGACGCCGTCGGCGTCGATATTGCCGGTGTCGATCAGGCGCGTGCCATCGACCCGCAGTTCCGGACGATCGCGCAGGCGGACATTGGTCACCGCGCCGCCGGCCGACGCGACGTCCGGGCCGCCGGCGGCCGGGTCGAGGATCAGGTTGGCGTTGGCGCCGACATGGATCAGCCAGTCCTTGCCCTTGAAGGGCACATAGGCCACGCGGCCGACAAAGCCCAGCTGCTCGTCATAGGTCTGGGTGGCGACGATGTTGCCCGTAACGGCGGCCGAGACATTCCAGCGATCGCCATTGGCCAGCACGCCGACCGCCGCGCGGCCGTCGCCGCCGGCCAGGCCGCGCACGGTCTCGGCGACCGAGGCGCGCTCGACAAACAGCGAGCCGGTGTTGTTGGACGCGTCTTCCAGGCTGGTGACCGGGGCGTAGATGCCGGCGCGGACCTTCACGGGATAGCCGCTGTATTGCACCCAGGCCGACGAGATCTTGCCGGCCTCTTCCGTGCCCGAACCGCCGAAGTCGTAGATCATGTTGTAGTCGAAGGCGCCGAAGGCCTTGCCCTCGAGACCGATGCGGGCGCGGCGGATATTGGCGCCGTCGCCCAGGTCGCGGGCGCGGTCATTTTCCGCCGCGTCGCCGAACGAGCCGCGGCGGAAATCCGTCGACAGCGGGCCGGCGTCGCGCTGGTCATAGATCGCCGCGTCGGCCTGGAAGATCCCCCGGAACGAGACCGAGAAGGCGCCGTCACCGGTGGCGATGGTCGGGCGGGCATTGGCCAGGGTGACGGTGGTGGCCGACTGGGCGGCGCGGACGTCCTTGACCTTGGCGGTGGTGGCGGCCTTCAGGTCGGCGATCTGGCCGGACAGGGCGGCCAGCTGGGCTTCCAGGGCGGCGATACGGGCTTCGGCGTCCTGGGCGGTCTGGGCGTTGGCGGCGCCGGCCATGGTCAGGAACGAAACCCCGGCGATCAGCGCCGTCCGCAGGGTGGTCTTGTTGGTCGTCATCGTATTTCCCTCTCGAGCCGCCGGGGCGGTCCGTCCTGCTTGAGCTAGGGAAAACGATTATTCCTAGCTCGTGAATAGAGATTAGGAAAACCGGCCTTGAGAAAAACTGCAGGCGCGGCTCAGCCTCCCGGGCCAGGCCGGGAAACGTCAATCGACACAACGAGATATAGGCTTAACGCACCGTTAGCCTTGGCGGGACAATTCGTCACAGAGCAGCTTGGCTGAGCGCCGAAACGAAAAACCTCCCGCCGCAGGTGCGCGACGGGAGGTTCAAAATCGACCGACCCGCGCCCGTGTGGGCGCCGGGATGGTGGGCTAGAACATCGCCCGGCCGGAGAGGCGCAGGTTGTAGCGCTTCTGTTTCTTGGTCGCTTCAGCCCCGCCTTCGAGGGCCAGATACGACATCGGCGTGCCGGCCTTGATCGCGAAGCCCAGCGTCAGGGCGCCCTGCTTGTCGTCGAGGGCGGCAAGGGTGAAGGGGTTGCCGTTCTTGAACTTTGCGACCGTGTCGCCGGTTTCGCCGGCCAGGGTCTGGCGATAGCCGACCCGCACTTCCGGACGCCACCAGACGTCCTTGCCGAAGTCGGCGCCGAAGGCGATGCCGAACTCGCCGCTCAGATTGCTCGAGGTGCGCTCCTCGACCGTCAGATCAAAGCCCGCGCCCGCGCCGGTTTCCTTGCGCTCGCCCTCGCGCAGCCAGACATAGTCGACCCGGCCTTCAGGACGGACGAAATAGCGGCCGATCTTGTGCTCATAGCCGCCGCCGGCGAAGGCGTTCAGGGTCGCACCGGTCCAGTCGGCGCTGTTGGCCAGGACCAGGTCGGCCAAGCCGTCGGCATTGGCGTCCGGCGCGATGAAGCGACGATCGCCGGTGAACCAGCCAAAGCCGCCGCCGCCGCCGGCGTTCATCCGCCAGCCGCCGACCGACCGGCGCCAATAGGCGCCGCCCTGCACGAACGAGGCGGTAGTCTGCTCGCCGACCTTGGCGACGGTGTCGTGTTCCTCGACGTTCACATAGGCCAGGGTCAGGCCCAGGGCCCCCCCCGCCTCGCCCATGGCCTCGTAGCCGGCCACGAAGCCGAAGGCCTGGTTGTCCGAGCCCGCCGTGTCGCCGGCGTCGCGACGGACCAGTGAGTTGATCTCCTGGATCCACAGGCTGTCAGGACCATAGCGCTCGCCCGGATCGGGACGAACGCCGGTGGCCGCCGACATCATCTGGTTGGCGGCCTGCAGCGACGAGAACAGACCCTCGCCCTGGTCGGGCAGCATCTGGTCGTAAAGGCCCAGGAAGCCGTCCTTGCCGTTCTGGGCCAGGAAGGCGGTCGACAGGTCTTTGTTGTCGCCCAGGGCTGTGAACACCGCGTCATAGGCGCCGGCCTGCGAGCGGCTCATGCCGATCTCGGCGGCCGAGCGGCGACGCACATCGATATAGACGTTGTTGGCGTCGGCCCGGCTGGAGGCGACATAGAGATAGGGCGAATCGGCCAGAAGGGCCTGGCCGATCGCGCCGACCGTCAGGCTGCCCGCCGAGATCACCGTGTAGGCGGTGGGCTGCTTGACCAGACCGGTCAGGCGGATGCCCAGCTCGGCGCCGCTGGCGATGGTGGCCGCGCCGGACACCTGAAGCCGGGTGTTGGTCCCGGCGGTCGGATCGGCGGTGAACAGGATCTTGCCGGCCGAGCCGACATTGAGGCTGGTGGCGTTGATCGTCGCGGCGTTGGAAATGCCCAGGCTGCCCTTGCCGACCGTGATCGCCAGCTTGCCGTCGGAGTCGGTCAGCGCGCCCAGCACCAGCGAGCCGCCATCGACCACGAAGGTATCGGCGCCGGCGCCGAACGCGATGTCGCCGATCACCGAGCCGTTCAGCACCCTGAAGGTATCCGCGCCCGAGCCGAAGCGGATCGCGCCCAGCATCGAGGGCTCGTCGCCGTTGTCCACGCCGTCGCCGTCCGCGTCCGGATCGGCCACGCCGTCGGCGCCGTCGTCGCCGTCGGTCAGGCCGTTCTGGACCAGGGTGACGCCGGTGGTGTTGCGGCTGACGTCGATGGCCACCGACTTGCCGGTCACCGTCTCGTTGCCGGGCAGCAGGTCAGTATCGTCGGTGTCGGCCGCGTCGTCGGTGGCGACCACCGAGGTCGAGATCTTGCCGTTGTTGGTGATGTTGGTCAGCAGGCCTGAATAGTCGATGACGCCATAGGCGCTGCCCTTTTCTCCGCCCACCGTCGAGGTGATCGCCCCGTCGTTGCGGAAGGTGGTCATCGAAGCGCCGGCGTCGATGGCGACGGCCCGCGAATCGAAGGCGCCCTCAGACACCGTGAAGACCGACATCGAGCCCTGGTTCCACAGGGTGGGAACGGTGGCTCCGGCCTTGAGCTGCACGCCCGTGGCGTTGGCCTCGTAGGCGCTGGAGGCCAAGGTCGAAGAGAGCTTGACACCGCCCGCCAGAGTGGTGGCCTGGCCGGCATTACCGCCGATCTGGATGGCCGTGCCGGTAACGCCGTCATAGACGCCGCCGGCGCTGATCGCGCCGCGCACGACCAGACCATAGGCGTTGTCGCCGGTTCCGACCGCGCCGAGGGTGACGGTGCGGGTGTCAGAGCCGATCAGCAGGGCCGGAGCCGCGCCGAAGGTGGTCAGGGCCGCAGCGCCTTCGCTGGCGTCGGCAATGCCGTCGCCGTCTTCGTCGGGCTTGGTGGTGTCGGTGTCCTTGGGCGGGATGTCCAGCAGCACGCCGCCGGCCACATTGGCGGTGACGCGCACGGCCGAGCCGCCCTGCAGCAGGTCGTCGGCGTCCAGCTTGGCGCGGTCCGTCGCGAGCGCGGGGCGGGTCGTGTAGCGGTAGCCGGTGGCGTTGACGCCGCCCTGTACCACGAAGGCCCCGCCGACATCGGCGTCGACCGCGACGCCGACCGAATTCTTGCCGATCACCGAGACGCCGCCATTGACGGTGACCTTGCCGGTCACGGGGGCGGCGACGCGGATGCCGGCGCCGTTGTCGCCCAGCAGGTTGATCGTGCCGTTGTTGGTGAAGTTGCCGGTCAGGGCGCTTTCCAGCGACACGCCGGCCGAGGTGTTGCCCTCGATCGAGATGACGCCGTTGGTCTCATTGACGATGTTGCCGGTGAAGGCGCCGGGGCCCGTCAGGCGGATGCCGTAGCGGTTGGAGCCGGTGGCGAAAGGGCCGTCGGTGTCGGTGTCGGCATCGGTGTCGGTGGGCGTGTAGTCTTCGTTCAGCGTGATCGCTGCGCCATTGCTGACCGAGCCGGTCGTGCCGCCCAGGATCAGGATGCCGGTCGAGTTGTTGACGCCGACCGTGGCCAGCGTCCCCAGGCTGATGACCTTGTGGTTGCTGTCCAGCGTGATCAGCGCCCCGGACGTGGTCGGCTTGATTGAGCCGTCCGCCGTCACCCTCACGTCATCGGCCGCGCCATTGTTGGCGGTCGACGTGGCGATCGGCGTGGTTCGGGCCGTTGTGACCGAGGTTTCAGCATAGGCGCCAAACGCCAAAGCCAGGAGAGGAGCGGCTGCGACTGTCGCGACCAGGACCTTGCGCTGCATTACGAACAACCACCTCGGATAAGAACCCAGCCCCTAACTTGCGTCACGTTGCGGCGAAATTGCGGTGAGCAACGTCAACGACACGCATTAGAGCGGCCAACCGTCTATCGCATGGCATGCCGGGGCGCCATATCTGGTTCGTCGAATCCCCTCAGCGGCGAAAAACGAGGCACTGGCCCATGTCGCCGGAGAAATATTCAGTTCCCTTGCTCTCGCGCATGCTGGGCGGCGCCGCCTTGCCTCTGATCGTCGGACCCGCTGCGATTCTGACCCTGGCGGCCACCGGCGCGGCGCAGATGGGACCGGCCCTTGTGGCCGCCATGGCCACGGCCGCAGGCGGGCTCTATCTGAGCGCCAGACACAAGGCGGCGCAGTCGCGCCTGCGTCCGGTGGCCATGCTTGCCCCTGTCGCCGAGCGCAGCGGGCCGCCCTACGGGATGATCCTGGAGCGCTTGCCCGATCCGCTGATGGTGATCGCCGCCGAAGAGGCCGACGATCTGACCGGCCGTCGCTTCGTGTTCGCCAACGCCGCTGCGCGCGAACTCTTCCGGATCCAGCGCGAGGGGACCCTGCTGGTCACCGCCGTGCGCAACCCCCGGGTGCTGGAGGCGGTTGACGAGGCCCTGTTCGGCGGCATCGAGCGGGCTGTGGAATATGAGACCGGCGGAACCCAGGGCCGCTCGTGGATCGCCTGGGCCCGGCCGCTGAGTGAAGGGCCCGAGGGGGCTCGTCTGGCGATGCTGGTGCTGCGCGACGAGACCGACGCGCGCCGCAGCGAGCGCACCCGCGCCGACTTTCTGGCCAATGCCAGCCACGAGCTGCGCACACCCCTGGCCTCGCTGTCGGGCTTCATCGAAACCCTGCGCGGTCATGCCAAGGACGATCCCGGCGCGCGCGACAAGTTTCTGGGCATTATGCTGGCCCAGGCCGAGCGCATGGCGCGGCTGATCGACGACCTGATGAGCCTGTCGCGCATAGAGCTGAACGAACATATTGCGCCGCTGGGCCGGGTGGACCTGGCCATGGCCGCGATCGATGTGATCGACGCCCTGGCGCCCCAGGCCAAGGAAAAGGGGGTCGGCTTCGATCCCGTCCTGCCGCCACGCGGCGCGGCCGTGGTCGAGGGCGACCGCGACCAGATCATCCAGGTGGTCCAGAACCTGATCGACAATGCCATCAAATACACCCCGCGCGACGGGGTGGTGCGGGTCGAGATCTATCCCGGGCTGTCGGCCGACGCGGCGGCGACCCCGCGCGATCCTGGCGCGGCGCGGATGTCGCTGCTGACCCCCGACCATGCGGCCGGCGAGCGCTATGCGGCCATGCGGGTCACCGACCGGGGGCCGGGCCTGGCCCGCGAGCACCTGCCGCGCCTGACCGAGCGCTTCTACCGCGTCGAGGGCCAGAAGAGCGGCGATCGCTCGGGCACCGGCCTGGGCCTGGCCATCGTCAAGCACATCATGAACCGACACCGCGGCGGCCTGACGGTCGAAAGCGTGCAGGGCGAGGGCGCGACCTTCGGTGTCTATCTGCCGATGGCCAAGGCCGCGGCCCAGCGCAGCGTTGTCGCCGAGGCGCAGGCCTGAGGCCCGCCTCCCGGAGCAACCGCGAAGCGGGCGCTGTCGTCAGAACAGCTTGCGGAAAGACACCCGCATCACCCGTCCGCGCGGATCCAGATAGTCCTCCTGATAGGTGATCGGTGTTGTGCCGTCCGGGGCGCGGACCGTCTGGCGGGCGTCGAACTGGTTGTCCACCGTGGCGCTGATCCGCGCGCCCCGGAAGAACGGCTTGCCCCGCAGGGCCGGCCGGGCCCCCAGATCGGCGAACAGGCGAAGGTTGACGGTGGTCAGTTCCGAGAACGACAGGTCTTGGGCGCTGACCGCGCCTGAGCCGCGCACAACGGTGCCTTCCTGCCAGCGGGCGTTGAAACTGGCGCCAAGGCCGCTGCGCGAGACATTGCCCTGGACGTCGATCTGGTTCTTCGGCGTACCGCCGCCCGAACCCAGCGAGGCGCCGTCCAGAAGGTCCAGGGTCGGCAGACCGGGGCGGATGGTGATCTCGTCGGTGAACTTGACGGTGTGGTAGACGCCGATCTGGAACGTTCCCGCGCCGGGCGGCCCGCCTCCCCCACCAAAGCCTCCCCCGCCAAAGCCTCCCCCGCCTAAGCCTCCACCAGGGCCGCCGTGACCTCCAATCCCGCCTGGGCCGCCGAAGGAGGCAGCGCCGCCGGCCAGCGTTTGGAGCGGCAGAGCCTCGCCGGGCGGCGGACCCGGGGCGGGCGTCGCGTCCGAACCGGCAGGCTGAGCCGGGGCCCTTTGCCGGAACTGACCGGGCTGGGGCTGGGGGCCAAACGCCTTGCTGAAGGTGAAGCCGGTGCGCAGCTCGTCAGTCTGGCGGCGGTCGAAATTGACCGGCCGTGCGTCGATCTGCACCAGCTCGCCTGAGCCATTGCGCACGAAGCGTTCGGGGAAGGCGTCCTCGATCTGGCTGGTGGCCGTCGGGAAGCTGGAGATCAGGTCGTCGGTCCGGGAACTGGTATAGTTGGTCGTCAGGGTCAGCCTGGACTTGTCGAACGGCTTGAGGCTGAGGCCCAGCTTGATGACCCGGCCCTCTTCTTCACGCAGCGCGCGATTGCCGCCGGTCAGGCGCGAGATCACCGCCGCCTCGCCGCGCCGGAAGTCATAGACCTGCACGCCGGGGGTCAACTGCTCGGGATCGCCGATCTGCTGCAGGCTGGGGGCGCCCTGGTCGCGGGTGACCGAGGCGATGATCCGCAGTTTCTCGATGGGCGACCAGTTGGCGCCGTAGCCGATGGTGGTCAGGGTTCCGAAGTCCGACAGCTTGTCGGCGGCCAGGTTCAGGTTCAGCGACAGGTTGCCCAGCCCCGGCAGCACGCCGTTGCGCACGCTGGTCAGGGGCAGGTCAAGGTTCAGCTTGGCGCTGCCGGTGTCGCGTGACAGCTGGCCCGAGCGGGCGACGCCGGCCCGCACCGAATCGCTCTCCAGCTCGACGGTCTCGAACCCGCCCGTGACCGTCGAGGTGACGGCGCCGGCCGCAATGCGCAGCAGGGTCCCGCTGAAATCGCCCTGGACATCGCCCGAGGTCGAAATCGCGTTGGAAATGTCGCGATAGGCCAGGCCGCTGATCACCCGCTCGGTGGTGCTGTCATTGCTGGCGCGCCCGACATTGCCGGTGACGCTCCAGCGCCAGCCCTTGACCGCGCCGATCAGGCCGCCGCCCAGATGTCCGGTCAGGCTTTCGGCCTGCCGGCGCAGCGGACCGGTCGCCAGGGTGTTGAGGCCCAGCCAGCTGGTGGCGTCGCTGCCCTCGAGGCGGGCGTTGACCGTGCCCGACACCCCATCCTTGATCGGACGTGAGAACACGCTGTTGACGGCCCAGGTGCTCTGCTCCGGAACCAGGGTTCGGAACATTGCGTCCGAGCGCGGCTGGTCCAGGTCGCGCTCGCTCTCGTACAGGGCGCTCTGGTCGCTGATCTTGGCGTCGACCATCACGCGGGTGTCACGCTGGATGCGCAGGTGGTTTAGCCGCGCGTCCACGGTGTCGGCGCCCCCCGCCTGGGTCGGCAGCTTGGCGCCGGGTTCGACCGTGGTGGCGCGGAAGCGGCGGCGGAGGACCAGGTTGATGACCTTCTGGTCGGCGCGATAGCCGTATTTCAGCGCGACCTCCTCGGGCAGGATGTCGACCCGGGCGATGGCCTCGGTGGGAAGGTCGCGCACCTCGCCAAAGTTGGAGATGCGGCCGCCATTGACCAGGATCACAGGACGCCCGCCCGCCGCGCCGCCGCGGGCCGAGGCGGTCTGGGGCTCAAGGGCGGTGATCAGTTCCGAAACCGTCGAGACGCCATAGGCGCGGATGTCGCGCGGCGACAGCTGCAGTTCCGGCGGAATGTCGCCGATCACCGCGCCGGGCTGCTGGCGCGAGGCGGTGACTGTCAGGGCGTCGACTTCATAGGCGTAGTCGTCCGCCTCGGGCGGCGTGACCACAGCGCCCGGCGCCGTGGCCTGCCGAGCCATGGCCGGGGCGGCCATCATGGCGGCGCAGGCGCTCAGCATCAGGGCGGTTCGCAAGCGCCGCGCCGCGATGTCGTCGGGCCGGGGGGTCACATAAATGTTCAAGTCAGATCTCCAGACGGTCCCATGGCGCGAAAGAGGGGGCGCGCGAAAGAGGGGCGCGCGAAAGACGGCGCGCACGAGGACCAGCGCCGGAACGGTCATGCCGGGGCTTCGTTGCGCTGCGATTACAGGACCGCCTTGATGTGTTTCAGCCTGGCCATGTTGGCGGGGGCGGGATTGGGGTCGGCCGCTGTCGTTAAACTGTCACCGAAGCGTCGCATAAGCACAGCTCCAGGCGGGCATAGCTCGAACCGGGCGGGACGACGCGTTGGGCGTCGTCATCGCAACCTCTCGCGCAAGACCCCGCCGCACGCATGCTGACCTGGCTCTCGCTCCTGTTTCTGGCGCTGTTTTCCGGCATCGCCTTCATGCTCGGCAAGCGCCGAGCCGTGGCCAATGCCGGCGGCGCCAAGCGCGTCCTGCATTCGCTTCCCGGCTATTATGGCAGCTACGCCGCCTTGTGGGCCGGGGCCCCGGCCGCCCTGCTCCTGCTGCTGGGCGCGATGTTCGGGGACCGGGTCGAGGACGCCATGCTGCAGGCCCAGCGCCCGGCGATCCTGCAGACCCAGGATGTTGATCGCCAGGCGGTGTTCTTCAGCGACGCCCAGGCCATCGCCCAGGGCATCTCGCCCAGCGAGATCGCCTATGAGGGCGAACTCAAGGTCGCGCTCGACGCCAAGGTCATCGAGGCCCGCCGCATCGACGCCCTGATCCGCTACAGCGTGCTGGGCCTGGCCGGCGTTGTCGCCCTGGCCGGTTTCCTGTTGGCCTTCCCCCGTCTTTCCGCCGATTTCCGGGCCCGCAACAAGGTCGAGGGCTGGGTTGGCGGCCTGCTGATGGGCTGCTCCATCCTGGCCGTCCTGACCACCCTGGGTATCGTGCTGTCTCTGGTCTGGGAAAGCTGGCGCTTCTTCGAAAGCGTGTCGCCGCTGTCGTTCCTGCTGGGCACCGAGTGGAGCCCGCAGATCGCCATGCGCGATGACCAGGTGGCTTCGGAAGGCGCGTTCGGCGCGGTGCCGCTGTTTGCCGGCACCTTCCTGATCATGATGATCTCCATGACCGTGGCCGCTCCGGTGGGCCTCTACTCGGCGATCTACCTCTCCGAATACGCCAACCGTCCGGTGCGTGCGACCATCAAGCCGCTGCTTGAGATCCTGGCCGGCGTGCCGACCGTGGTCTACGGCTTCTTCGCCGCCCTGACCGTGGGTCCGCTGTTCCGCGCCGGCTTCAACGCCCTGGGCGCCACGATGATCGGCGGCCCGCTGGACGGCGTCGGCCAGTACCTGATGGAAGTTCAGAACCAGATGGCCCTGGTGGCCGGGGTGGTGATGGGCATCATGCTGATCCCGTTCGTCTCCTCGCTGTCGGACGACATTATCAACGCCGTGCCCCAGGCGCTTCGCGACGGCAGCTATGCGATGGGCGCCACCAAGTCCGAGACCGTCAAGAAGGTGGTTCTGCCCGCCGCCTTGCCGGGCATCATGGCCGCCATGCTTCTGGCCATCTCGCGCGCCGTCGGCGAGACCATGATCGTCACCATGGCCGCCGGCCTGCAGGCCAAGCTGACCGCCAATCCGCTGGACACGGTCACCACCGTGACCGTCCAGATCGTCACCCTGTTGACCGGCGACCAGGAGTTCGACAGCCCCAAGACCCTCGCGGCCTTCGGTCTGGGTCTGACCCTGTTCGTCGTGACCCTGGGCCTGAACATCATCGCCCTGCGCATCGTCCAGAAGTATCGGGAACAGTATGACTGACGCCGCCGCCCCCGCTGGTTCGGTTCGCGCCCCGCAGACCGCCGCCCAGATCGCCATGGAAGCCCGCCTCAAGAAGCGCCACCGCGCCGAGACCTGGTTCAAGGCTCAGGGCCTGATGGCCATCACCATCGCCATGATCTTCCTGGTGGTGCTGGTCGGCCGCATCGTCGGCCAGGGCTACACCACTTTCCAGACCCACACGCTGAGCGTGCCGGTCTATCTGAACCCCGAGCGCATCGACGTCGCTGACCTCGAGGGCGTCAACTATGACTACATCGTCGCCGAGGCGATGATGAAGAAGCTGGGCGTGGTCGATGACGACCTGGGTCTGGTCTCGGGCAAGGTCATGGATCTCACCTCGCGCGACCTCGGCTTCCAACTGCTCAACCAGCTCAAGGCCGACAAGTCGCTGATCGGCAAGACCGTCACCGTCACCGGTCCGTTCAAGGCCGACGCCGACCTCTACTACAAGGGCGAGATCAAGCGCTCGACCGTGCAGGAAGACCGCAAGCTGGACGACCAGCAACTGGACTGGCTGGACCAGCTCAAGAAGGACGGCTCGGTCATGTCGGGCTTCAACTTCGCCTTCTTCACCAATTCGGACTCCACCGAGCCGGAACAGGCCGGGGTGCTGGGTGCCGTGGTCGGCTCGGCCATGATGCTGCTGATCACCGCACTGATCGCCGTGCCGATGGGTGTGATGGCCGCCGTCTATCTGGAAGAGTTCGCCCCGAAGAACCGCTGGACCGACGTGATTGAGGTCAACATCAACAATCTGGCCGCCGTGCCGTCGATCGTCTACGGCCTGCTGGGCCTGGCCCTGTTCATCAACTGGCTGCAAGTTCCGCGCTCATCGCCGCTGGTCGGCGGTCTGGTGCTGGCCCTGATGGCCCTGCCCACCGTGATCATCGCCACCCGATCGGCACTGAAGGCCGTGCCGCCCTCGATCCGCGAAGCCGCCCTGGGCGTCGGCGCGTCCAAGACCCAGACCGTCTTCCACCACGTGCTGCCGCTGGCCATGCCCGGCGTGATGACCGGCGCGATCCTGTCGCTGGCCCACGCCCTGGGTGAAACCGCCCCGCTGCTGATGATCGGCATGGTCTCGTTCGTGCCCGGCGTGCCCGATGGCTTCACCGGCGCCGCCACCGTCCTGCCTGTGCAGGTGTTCATCTGGGAGAACGCTTCGGAGCGCGCCTTCCACGAGCGCACCGCCGGGGCCATCATCGTCCTCCTGGTCTTCATGATCGTCATGAACGCCGCGGCCGTTATCCTGCGCCGCCGCTTCGAGCGTCGCTGGTAGAAAAATGATCCTGAACCCCTCCGCCCTTCCCCTCGTCCAGGGACACGCCATGACCACCCGCAGCCCCGACGATTCGGCCTCCGCTCCCGTCATCAAGACGGCCTCGGCGCAGACCTATCCGCCGGCCTCGACGCACGAGATCAAGATCCGCGCCAAGGACGTCAACGTGTTCTACGGCGACAAGCAGGCCTTGTTCGACGTCAACATCGACATCCCGGGCAAGTCGGTCACCGCCTTCATCGGCCCGTCGGGCTGCGGCAAGTCGACCTTCCTGCGCTGCATCAACCGCATGAACGACACCATCCCGTCGGCCAAGGTGTCGGGCGTGATCGCCATCGACGGCAATGACGTCAATCTCAAGAGCGTCGACCCGGTGATCCTGCGCTCACGCGTCGGCATGGTGTTCCAGAAGCCCAACCCGTTCCCCAAGACCATCTTCGAGAACGTCGCCTACGGCCCGCGCATCCATGGCCTGGCCAGCAGCAAGGCCGAGCTGGAAGCCATCGTCGAGAGCAGCCTCAAGAAGGCCGGTCTGTGGAACGAGGTCGCTGATCGCCTGCACCAGCCCGGTACCGGCCTGTCCGGCGGCCAGCAGCAGCGCCTGGTCATCGCCCGCGCTATCGCCGTCGGTCCCGAAGTGATCCTGATGGACGAGCCCTGCTCGGCCCTGGACCCCATCGCCACCGCCCGGATCGAGGAACTGATCGACGAGCTGCGCAACCAGTTCTGCATCGTCATCGTCACCCACTCGATGGCCCAGGCCGCCCGCGTCTCGCAGAAGACCGCCTTCTTCCACCTGGGCAAGCTGGTCGAGAGCGGCACGACCGAGGAGATGTTCACCAATCCTCGCGACAGCCGCACGCAAGACTACATCACCGGCCGGTTCGGCTAGGGACGACCACGACATGACCGAGCATACCGTCAAATCCTATGGCGAAGAGCTGAACCACCTCACGGCCGAGGTCACCCGCATGGGCGGCATGGCCGAGGCCCAGATCGCTGACGCCGTCGAGTGCATCGCCCGCCGCGACGCCCCTCTGGCCCAG
>JANOSS010000008.1:0-1767 GCA_031415995.1 Caulobacter sp.
TCCTGGGCCGCGCCACCGGCTATTTCGGCGTCACCAACTATCTCGGCGACCGGTTCGTGACCTCGGACACCGGCATGGCCGCCTTCCTCGGCATTCTGCGCCAGCGCGGCGTCGCCTTCATGGACGACGGCTCGGCCCGCCGCAGACCCGGCGCTTGGGCCCGCGCCAGCGCCGACACGATCATCGACGAGACCCAGACCCCCGCCGCCATCATCGGCCGCCTGAACGCCCTCGAAGCCGCCGCCAAGACGCGGGGCGCCGCGCTGGGCACCGGCTTCGCCTATCCCGTCACCGTCGAGGCCGCCGCCCGCTGGACCGCCGGTCTGGACGCGCGCGGCCTGCAGCTGGCGCCCGCCTCGGCCCTGCTCGCCTCGCGCTAGGCCGTTCCGCATCGCGCTTCCCGGCGCGACCGCTATGATGCGGTGGTGACCGACTCGTTTCCCAAGCATCGCCCCAACGTCGGGGTCGTCCTCTTCCATGCCGATGGCCGCGTCTGGCTGGGCCGCCGCGCCAATACCGACGCCCATCACCGCTGGCAGTTCCCGCAAGGCGGCGTTGATCCAGGCGAGAACCTCGAGGCCGCCGCCCGGCGCGAGCTGGCCGAGGAGACCGGCATCACGTCGGCGCAGGTCCTCGGCCGCACCGGGGGCTGGATCGTCTACGACTTTCCCCCCTACGCGCGCGGCTCGAAGTTCGCCAAGGGTTGGACCAGGCAGAAGCAGGTGTGGTTCGCCATGCGCTTCACCGGCAAGGACAAAGAGGTCCGGCTGGACGCCCACGGAACACCCGAATTCGACGCTTGGCGCTGGGCGCGACTCGACGAGGCGCCCGGGCTCATCGTACCGTTCAAACGCGCCGCCTATGATCAGGTGGTCGAAGCTTTCAGACAATTTGCGGGGACGGCGATGAGTGGTGCGATCCTGATGATCCACGGCATTGGCTGCACGGGCCAGGCCTTCGATCGCCTGGCCTCGGCCTTTCGCGAGAAGGGCTGGCGGGTCGAGACGCCTACCCTGCGGCCCGACAAGCGCACGGTTTCCAGGCCGCCGGCCGACCTGCCGTTGCTGCGCCTGAAGGACTATGTCGACGACATGGAGGCCGCCGCCCGCCAGCTGGAGACCGAGACCGGCCAGCCGCCGGTACTGATGGGCCATTCGATGGGCGGGCTGATCGTTCAGAAGCTGGCCGAGCGCGGCGTCGGCCGAGCCGCCATCCTGCTGACACCCGCCTCGCCCGCCGACGCCCGCAGCGGCAGTTCACTGGTCCAGGCCGTAACCTTCGGCAACATCCTGTTCGCCGGCAAGCCGGAGACCAAGGCCCACAAGATCTGGTTGACCGGCTTCAAATGGGGGGTGTTGAACCGGGTGCCCGCGGCCCGCCACGCGGAGATCTACGCCACCGCCGTCTACGACAGCGGCGGGGTCTACAACGACCTGGCCAATCCGGAGAAGGACGAGCACCGGATCGCCACCATCGACGAGACCAAGGTCACCATTCCGCTGCTGACCATCGGCGGCGCCAAGGACCGCGCCACGCCGATCGCCGACGTGCGCCGGGTGGGGGCCAAATACGGCCGGGTCGGCGGCGACTATCTGGAATACCCCAACAACGCCCACTGGATCCTCGATGAGCCCGGAACAGACCAGGTGATCGAAGACATCGCCACCTGGCTGGACAGCAAGGGCCTGTCCGCCGATCCGCCGGCAGTGAAGGCCAAGGCGGCTCCGAAGGCCAAGGCTGTCGCCAAGGCCAAGCCGGCGCCCCGGG